>JAYEOD010000101.1:0-21837 GCA_034722575.1 Bacteroidota bacterium
TCCAACTTTTGTACCTCAGTAGCTCCCGGAGGGGCTATGTTTACCAACAACGACTCTGTTCTCATTACTGTTGACACCATAAAGAAAAATAGTAACATAAATATGATGTCCGGCAATGATGCAGTTGATACTGCAGGTAATTCTTTACCCTCGTCTTTTTTAAATTTTGACATAATTAGTCTCCTACATTTTCTGGTTCAGCCTCCGAAATGGCAATAGGTATTGTTTTATTGATTGCATCTAAAAATTCTTTTTTAGATAAATCGTCATATTTCATACCTAATTTCTCTTGCGACAAATCATTTCTCATGCTTTTAAAAGCCGCAGCTAATTCGTTCTGCACCTTAATATACATGTTATATGAAGTTCCTCTATCGTTTTTCAAAGAAATAATCCCCTTTGATATATTAACCTCTCCTAAATAAGAAATTTTCTCGGTTCTTTTTTCAGAAAGATTAGCACGATTATAAGGATTTAAGATAAAATCTCTCACTTGTGTTTGAATGTCTCTTAAATTTCCCGGCTTACCATTAACTAGTAATTTATCATTTTTATTCACCAAAATTTGAAAGATATTTCTCTCATTAATATCCGGTGGTTTAACTGATGGATCCGGTGGCGGAGGAAGCTTTCTTACAATACCCATATCTACATCCATCGTAGTTGTTACGAGAAAAAATATAAGTAAAAGGAAAGCAATGTCTGCCATCGAACTTGCATTGAATTCTGGATTTTTCTTTGCCATAATGCTTCCTTATTTTTTTAATAATCCGGCAATACTAGAAAAAATTGTAACAACCACAGTAATAGCACCAATTATGTAAGTATAATATAGTGCAGCACCTACTTGGCGCGATAATTCTGCTGTTGCTTCAAGTCTTTGAAGTGTTACGATATCAAAATCGTTTCCCGAAAATGAATATGTTATTACAGCCAAAACAATTAACCCCGCTACTATTATTAACATTTTAACAGCATTTTTTGGGTTAACAGCCATGTTCACAATTGAAAATATGACTGCAGATAAAGCAGCGATTCCTAGCGCTGCATACGCTGTTAGCAAAAATGGATCCAAAATAGAATCCTGCAGCGCAAGGTCACTTATCAATGCGTCATCTCCTTTAGTCCACACTAGTAAAATAAATAGTGTAGCTAAAGCAATGAACAAGTATGATAAACCTTTTGATACAATATTAAAAACTTTAGTCATAATACAATTATTATTTTTTGTTCTTAGATAAGATGTCCACTAAAGTGATAGAACTATCTTCCATGTCATTTACAATACTTTCGATTTTTGAAACACAGTAGTTGTAAAAAACTTGTAGGATGATAGCAACAATTAAACCGAATACTGTAGTTAAAAGAGCTACTTTAATACCTGAGGCAACTACTGTAGGAGAAATATCACCGGCAGAGGCAATATCATCAAATGCACCAATCATACCAATTACTGTACCCATGAAACCAAGCATAGGAGCAAGAGCGATAAATAATGCAATCCAAGATAATCCTTTTTCAAGACGACCTACCATTACACCACCGTAAGAAACGATTGATTTCTCTACGATATCAATTCCCTCTTCGTACTTGTCTAAACCTTGATAGAAAATACTAGCAAGTGGTCCACGTGTGTTTTTGCAAATCTCTTTTGCGGCATCAACTCCTTCGTTTTTGATTGTTGTTTCAATCTGCTCAAGAAGTTTATTAGAATTAGTAGTAGAAAGGTTTAGGTAAATAATTCTTTCGATAGAAAGAGCAAGACCTAAAATTAATACTACAAGTACAATACCCATAAATCCGGCACCACCTTCTATAAATTTTTCTTTAAGGATTTGGTGAAAACCTTGTGATTCCTGAGTTGCAACATCTTCTGTTAATGTCTCTTCATTTGCTGCAACAGCTGTTGTGTCTGCAACGATGGAGTCGTTCTCCATAGTAGCTGAATCAGAAGTCATTTCCGTGTTCTCAACATCTCCTGTTGCTCCATCCTGCGCTACAGCTATGTTAGCGAGTCCGAATGTTAGCATTCCTGCTATCGTTAAAAAAGCAAATAATTTTTTCATAGTTAACTCTTATTGATTTAATATTTTAATAACTTAAAATTTATTTGTTTATTGTTTAATTTATTGATTTTCAAATACTATACTGTTTGTGCGGAGAGAGAGGGATTCGAACCCTCGATATCTGTTAAGATATATACGCTTTCCAGGCGTACCTCTTCAGCCACTCGAGCACCTCTCCTTAAATTATCGCTACACCAAGTGTTTAACAGTTTTTCAAGCAGCTAAAATACAAAAAATATAACAAAACAAAAGCTTATGATTTTTTTTATCCCTATTGAGATCCGTTTTTAATATCTCCTCAAATGCGCAAGCCTGTGTTTAAGTGGCTTATATCACTATTTCATCATCTTAAAAAAAACAGGGTAGTTTTTTGCTTATTTTTTTATGTTGACATAGCGAAGCTGTGGCTCGCAGATTTTAGTAATACTATAACACTGTCATTTCTCCTCTTAATGGTTTTTGTAGCAGTTCTTTTGCTTCTGAATCGGAAAAATTTCTACCTAAAATATACATCATTTTTGCTAGTGCGGCTTCTGTGGTTATGTCGTATCCCGAAATCACTCCCATTTTATATAATTCTACGCTAGTTTCATATTTCCCTGTTTCTACCGAGCCTCCCTCGCATTGTGTTACGCTGTAAAAAATTATTCCTTTATCTATAGCCTCTTTTATTTCGTTTAAAAACCATTGATGATTTGGTGCATTACCCGAACCGTAAGTTTCAATAATAACACCTCTTAAATCTTTGATATTCAGTATTGCATTTACTGTTTGCTGACGGATTCCCGGAAACAGCTTTAGCACTACAACGTTGTCATCTAGTTTTTTGTGAACCTTTAGTTTTTTAAAGTTGGGCTTTAAAATATGACTTTTGTGATATTTTATATTTACTCCTATATCTGCGAGATTGTGGAAATTATCTGATTTGAATGCACCAAAGTCTTCTGCGTTGCCTTTGTGTGTTCTGTTTCCTCGGTATAATTCATTCTCAAAACAGATGCTTACTTCCGGAACAAGTGGTGTACCATCGTCGTTTGCACTGGCAATCTCTATCGAGTTAATAAAATTTTCACGACCATCAGAGCGTAATACTCCTAAAGGAAGTTGCGATCCGGTTAATATAACAGGCTTGTTTAAGTTCTCTAAAACAAAACTTAAAATCGAAGCCGTATATGCCATTGTATCTGAACCGTGCAATACTACAAAGCCATCGTGCGACTCGTAGTTGTTTTTTATTACTTCAGCTATTTTAATAACAAATTCCGGTGTTATATTAGATGAGTCGATTAATGGATCGAAAGAATATGAGTCGATATTAAAAGGATAATTTTCTAAAACCGGTATGTGATGATATAGATTATAAATATCGAATGGCTGTAAAGCTCCGGTTTGCGGATCTTTTACCATCCCAATAGTACCGCCGGTATATATTATTAGTAAACTGATTTCTGATTTTGATTGAAATGTCATTTTATTTGAATTTAAAAAGGTCAATAGCGTTATTTGTTGTTATCTCAGCAATTGTTTCCAGAGATTCATTTTTCATCTCCGAAAGGAGAGTTGCAATATTATTAATGTATGAACTTTCGTTTCGCTTGCCGCGATGTGGAGCCGGTGTTAAATAAGGTGAGTCGGTTTCGAGAATGATATGTTTTAGATCGATATTTGCAATCTCTTCTCGCAAGCCGCTGTTTTTAAAAGTCAGTACTCCGCCAATGCCCAGCTTAAAACCACCATAATTAATTATGTGTTCTGCTTGTTGTTTTGTTCCCGAAAAACAATGAAAAACACCTGTTAACTCGTCACAATTCATCTCATCCACAACATTAAAAATCTCTTCAAAAGAATCTCTGGCATGTATTACAATAGGTAAGTTCATCTCAATAGCCCATTCAATTTGTTTGCGAAAAGCATAATCTTGTTGCTCTTTAAAAGTTTTATCCCAATACAAATCGATGCCAATTTCACCAATAGCATAATATTTTCTTTGCAAAAATTGGCTTTTGATAATCTCTAGCTCTTCTTTATAATTTTCTGTTACCGATGTTGGATGTAATCCCATCATTGGCAAACAATTATCAGGATATCTATCACACAAATCGTGAAGCCTTTTAATGCTGGAGCTGTCAATATTTGGCAATAGCATATACTTAATATTGTTATCTATCGCTCTTTTAATTACATCTTCTCTGTCGTCGTCAAAATCGTCTAAATAAAGATGTGTATGTGTATCGGTAAAAATCATCCTGCAAAAGTAAAAAAATGTTTGAGCTATTATAATGTATTTCTTTTGTGATGTGTTTATTGTTTGATGTGTGCCGTATTGAGGGGAGTTGGCAAAGTTCGCGACTTTGAGTAAATTTGCATTCAGATAAAAATCTCGGTAACGGAAATTTAAAATATATAGCGTGCAAAAAATACTTGTAGTCCGATTTAGTTCTATTGGAGATATTGTTCTTACTACTCCTGTTGTGAGGTGTTTAAAGAGGCAGTTGGGTGATGTGGAGGTGCATTATCTTACAAAAAAGCAGTTTCTTCCTGTATTGCAGCACAATCCTTACATCAGTAAAATAATTACCATTTCTAAAAATGTTTCTGAGGTTGCCGATGTATTAAAAAAGGAGGACTACTCTTTTATTGTCGATCTGCATAGCAATTTACGTACTATGCAGGTGAAAAACAGATTGCGAAAACCTTCTGCATCTTTCAAAAAATTGAATTTTAAAAAGTGGTTGCTGGTAAATACTAAAATAAACCGTATGCCCGATGTGCATATTGTAGATCGTTATTTTGAGGCGGTAAAATCGCTGGGGGTGGTAAATGATGGCGAAGGACTTGATTATTTTATTGATAAAAAAGATGAGGCTGTTATTAATGAACTTCCCGAAAAGGTAAAAAATAATTATGTGGCTATTGTGATAGGCGGACAGCATAAAACAAAACTTTACCCGTCGGATAAAATTGTTGCTTTGTGCGACAAGTTACAAATGCCGGTTATAATTTTAGGAGGCCCGGAAGATGAGAGTGAGGGCGATTGGATTGTAGAGAACAGTATAAAAAAAGATATATATAATGCGTGTGGGAAATTTTCGTTAAATAAATCTGCTGCACTGATTAGTTTTGCCGATGTTGTGGTGTCGAACGATACGGGTTTAATGCATATTGCTGCTGCGTTTAAGAAAAAAATAGTCTCTATTTGGGGAAATACCGTGCCGGAATTTGGTATGTATCCTTATCTTCCCAAAAAGAGAAAAAACTATTCAGTTATTATCGAGGAAAAAGGTTTGTCGTGTCGTCCTTGTAGTAAAATAGGATATAAAAAATGCCCCAAAGGGCATTTTAATTGTATGAATAATATTAGTGAAGATCGAATTATCGACGCTATAAAATCTGTAAAAACGGATTATTAGCCTTTTCGTATCTTGTAGTTGTTTGTGGCCCGTGTCCGGGATATATCTTAATATCATCTCCTAAAGAAAAAAGTTTTTCGTTGATGTTTTTGTGTAATAAATCGTAGTCGCCGGTAGGTAGATCCGTTCTGCCAATGCTATCTTTAAAAAGAACATCGCCCACAATAAGGAAATTTTGTTCTTTATTATAAAGGCAAATGCTTCCATCTGCATGACCGGGAGTGTAAATAACTTTTAACGATGAATTTCCGAATTCTATAATATCACCCTCTTCAATATAATGGCTTACAGTAGGGATTTTTTCTATCTCCATTCCAAAAACAGTTGCTGAGCTATGTGCGGTTTTTAAAAACACATCCCCTTCTTTGTGTGCACATAAAGGAATATCGAAAGTATCGCAAACAAAAGCACTCCCCAAAATATGATCGATATGGTTGTGTGTGTTGATGAGTTTTTTAGGTGTTAAACCTGCTTCCTTAATGTACGACACAAGGGTTTCTTTCTCTTGTTGCGTATAGCAGGCGGCATCAATAATTACACACTCTTTTGTTTCGTCGTGTAAAATAATTGTATTTACCTGAAAGCTGTTAAAAGCGAATATCTGGAAATTAATCATAATGAGTTATTTTAATTTACAGCAAAAATATGAAATGCTTTCGCTCGATGTGTATTGTAGGATAAAAAAATATCTTAAATTAGCACCTGTAGTAAAAAAATATAAATGGTTGTTGAGTTTGAGAAAAAAATGAAGCGATATATTTTTCTTGTTTTTTTTATGATTAGTATGAGTTCGTTCGGACAGTTTTATACCGGTTCGCAAATGGATTTTGGGAAAAACAGAGTTCAGTATCGCGATTTTATATGGAGCTATTATAGGTATAGTAATTTTGACGTCTATTTTTATAGAGGGGGAGAGAAATATGCTGCATATACCTCGGAATATGCTAAAAAATATATCGACGAGGTTGAAAATCAGTTTAAATCTAATCTGATAAATAAAATACAATTTATAATATTTAATAATGTATCGGATTTGAAACAGAGTAATCTGGGGCTTATGAGCGATGATGCTACATATAATATAGGTGGGATTACTCATATACTTGGTTCAAAAGTGTTTTTGTATTTTAATGGCGATTATAAAGATTTTAGGAGGCAAATTCGTGCCGGTGTGGCACAGGTAATTATTAGCGAAGGTTTGAATGGCGGCTCTATTGGGGCACAGGTAAAAAGCGATATGCTTGTGTCGATTCCCGATTGGTATCGTAATGGTTTAATATCATTTCTGGTAGAAGAGTGGAGTGTGGAGATTGATAACAGTATGCGGGATTTGGTTGAGGAAAATAGATTAGAGAAATTTAACCGCTTAACGGAAAAAGAAGCCGATTTGGCGGGGCATTCAATATGGAAATATATTAATGATGTTTATGGCGCCGGAAAAATTCCCGATGTGATTAATATGACGCAAATGAGTAGGGGTTTGGATCGCAGTTTGTTATATGTGCTTAACGTGTCGTATAAACAGCTGATGAAAGATTGGCGTGAGTATTATGAAGAAAAATATAAGTCTGAAAATTCAGAAAGAGAAAATGTTGATGATAATAAATTAAATGTGAAAAATGATAAGAAGAGATCGTTTTCGCAATTTAAGGCTAGTCCTGATGGAAGATATTTTGTTTATGCCACCAACCAAATGAGTCAGTATAAAATATGGCTGCTCGACACGGCTACAGGCAAAAAGAAAAAACTTTTAAAAAGAGGTTATAAATTAGAAGAAAAAGTAGATTATACTTATCCGTTGATAGATTGGCATCCGAGTGGCGAGGTTATTGCTATTATTTTAAAGGAGAAAGGATTTGTTAAGTTGTATCAGTATAATATTGAAGAAAAAAAATTCGAGAGTCGTAATATATATAACTTTCAAAAGATAAATAGTTTCGGTTACTCTGATGATGGTTGCACTTTTGTGATGTCGGCAGTAAAAAATGGACACTCAGATATCTTTATTTTCGATGTGAATTCAAACTCTTATTCTGCTATTACTAACGATCCTTTTGATGATGCCGATCCGTGTTTTATATCAAACTCTTCGAAAATTGTTTTTAGTAGCGATAGAACAAATGATACTCTAAATAAAAAATATTCTCATAATCCTTTAATGCAAGAGGGAATGTCCGATTTGTTTATTTATGATTATAAAAACAGATCGAATGTTTTAAAACGGGTTACCAATACTCCCGTTGCTAATGAAAAGCAGGTTCGCAAATACGGAAAAAATTGTTTTACATACTTGAGTGATGAAAATGGAGTATATAATAGGTATATAGCAAAGTATGATAGCGCGATTGCTTTTGTGGACACCACAGTGCATTACAGATATTTTACCAATATCGCTCCTTTAACTAATTATTCGCGAAATATAGTAGAGCACCAAACTAATATTGCGGCTAATAAATCAACGATGATTGTGTATAAAGATCAGGAATATCATCTTTTTTATAAAGATATGGAAGCTGTTCCCGCTTTTGATACTGAAAAATTGTGTGTTACCGAATACGGAGAAGAGAGATTGAATGAATATGAAGAGAAGAGAAAAGCTAAGGAGGAGATAAAGCAGGAGAAAAAGAGTCGGAAACATAAGAGGTTTCGAACTGTTAAGATAGGCGAGAGGGATAGTGGTGAAAAGAAGATAGATATTGAAAGATTTTCTATCGATAAAAAATATTTTATTGTCCTTGGCGGGGATGATAAAACTTCTGCCGAAAAGAAGATTACTCAAGATAAAAAAGCATCCCGCAAAGGAGAGAAAAAGAAGAAACGATTTAGTGTGCCTAAGCGTAGGTTTTACGAAGTGCAGTATAGTATTAATGAATTGGTGAATCAAGCTGATTTTTCTTATCTCAACAGGATGTATCAGCCGTTTCAGGGTGGTGGCTCCCCAATATTTCTTAATTCGGGTTTTAATGCTTTGTTTAAGATTGGAATTAGCGATTTGATGGAGAATTATAGAATAATAGGAGGTATTAGTATTAGCCCTAATCTTGTAAATAATGAATATCTGTTGTCGTTTGCTAATCTGAAAAACCGTCTTGATAGAGAGATAATTTTTCATAGATCGGGGGTGGAAAACGAAAGTGTGTATCCATATATTACATATCAGTTTCATGAGGTGCATTATAAAGTGTCGTGGCCATTTAATCGCGTAATGAGTGTGCGGGCACGGGCGACTTATCGTAACGATAATAAAATTGTAAAGTCAACAGAAGCTGCAACGCTCGAGCAGCCAAATGTTTCTACCGATAGGCTGGGGCTTAGAGCCTCTTTTGTGTATGACGATACACGCTCTTTAGGATTGAATATTTATGAAGGCACACGGTTTAAGGCTTTCGCCGAATATTATCAAGTGGTTGAGCAGTTAGAAAGAAATTTTGTTGTTGTAGGGTTAGATTATCGTAAATATATTCGGATACATCGCAATTTTGTTTGGGCTAATCGTTTTGCTGCCAGCACCTCTTTTGGTAACGAAAAGCTTATTTATTATTTGGGTGGTGTTGATAATTGGCTTATGCCGTCGTTTAATAAGGATATAGAGATTGATTATTCGCAAAATTATCTTTATCAAACTCTTGCAACAAATATGCGCGGGTTTAAGCAAAATATTAGAAATGGAAATACTTTTGCGGTATTGAACTCCGAATTGCGTTTTCCGGTTTTTGGCTACTTCTTTAATCGACCAATAAAATCAAAATTTCTTAAGAATTTTCAGATTGTGGGATTTGCTGATGTTGGTTCTGCTTGGAATGGTTTAAATCCTTACGATAAAGGTAATGTGTTGTTCTCGGAAACTATTTTGCATGGTCCTATTGAAGTAAATGTGCAGTCGCAAATAGAGCCTGTTGTTGCAGGATATGGTGTTGGTGTGCGATCAACTCTGTTTGGTTATTTTGTTAGAGCCGATTTTGCCTGGGGGTATGATGACGGCAGTTCTAATCCAATGGTTTTTTATCTCTCTTTTGATTTAGATTTTTAAATCTTGTTCTATTGATTCTCTTCTTTCTGTTTGGAATTTTCTGGTGTTTATCCGTGAGAAATATTGCGATTTCGAATGGTTTTTTTTGAAAAAAATACTGCGTTAAAGGTTTTTAAATGCGATGGTTAGAGTTTTTTTAGGTTTAATGAAAAAATTTTAATTGCGAAATATACTTGACAAATATAATATTATCATGGTGGTGGATTGGTTGATATATTGCACTTTAGATAAATGCGACAGTGTGGTAAAAATAAAACAATTATATTTTGCTTCTTCAGAATAATTTTACTAATCATAAATTTTTAAAAAAAATTACAGAAAGCAGTGTTGATAACTTCCGGGATAAAAAACACATAAACCTTTGATATTATTGTTTTTTAGTCTATTTTATTGTCGTTAGTTTTATTTGTTTCATACTGTATGCATTATTATAGATGGGTTTTATAAACACAAATTATTTTTTCAAAAACAAATATTTAGTTGTCACTTCTGATAATCTTTACTCTCAAAGAGTTAAAAATAATGTTAATAAAAATCATTATTCTCTATTCTTTTTAATGTTGAAAGAATGTAACTTAGTCTTACATTTGCAAATGTAATTTAGTGAATTTTAATTATCGTTAATTCTACAAAAGTCCTAATTATGCAAGACGATTTATTTGCCAACAATTTTGAACAAAAACAACAAGTGAAAAAAGAAACTATTGAATCAGGATTCCTTGCTGAGTTAAAGGAAAAGCATCAACGCCCTGAAGTAAAACCCCAGAAGCCTACATTAAAATCATTTTCTCATGACGAAGTGAAGGAAAAAGCAACAGAATATTTTAAAGGAGATTCTTTGGCAGGAAATGTATGGATGAATAAATACGCTCTGAAAGATGCTGAGAATAATATTTATGAAAGTACTCCTGATGAGATGCACAGAAGAATTGCAGGTGAAATAGCTCGCATTGAGAAGAAATATCCTAATTCATTATCTGAAGAAGAGATTTATTATGTCTTAAAAGATTTTAAATATATTATTCCGCAAGGCTCTCCTATGGCCGGGATTGGAAATGATTTTCAGGTTTCTTCACTCTCTAATTGCTTTGTAATAGGTAACCACGAAGATAGCTCAGACTCTTATGGTGGAATAATGAAAATTGATCAGGAACAAGTGCAGTTAATGAAACGCCGTGGTGGAGTGGGACACGATCTTACAAATGTTCGTCCTGCCGGTAGTATGGTGAAAAATAGTGCACTAACATCAACCGGTATAGTTCCTTTTATGGAGCGATATTCAAACTCTACCCGCGAAGTGGCTCAGGATGGTCGCCGTGGTGCATTAATGTTAACAATAGCGGTAAAACATCCCGATGTAGAGTCGTTTATTGATGCAAAAATGGCAGAAGGTAAAATAACCGGCGCTAATATTTCTGTTAAAATAGATGACGAATTTATGGATGCTGTTATTAATAATAAGATGTATAAACAGCAATATCCTGTTAATTCTGATAATCCTTCAGTGGTAAAAGAGATTGAGGCTAAAAAATTATGGGATAAATTAATTAGTAATGCATGGTCGTCTGCTGAGCCGGGAATTCTTTTTTGGGATACTGTAAGTCGCGAATCTGTTCCTGATTGTTATGCCGATTATGGTTTTAAAACCGTGTCAACAAATCCATGCGGCGAGATACCTCTTTGTCCGTACGATAGTTGTAGATTATTAGCATTGAATTTGTTTAGTTATGTGAATAATCCATTTTCGGAAGAGGCTAAATTCGATTTCGAGTTGTTTAAAAAGCACACTCATATGGCTCAACGTATTATGGACGATATCGTAGATCTGGAGATAGAAAAAGTTAATGGCATCTTATCAAAAATCGAACAAGATCCGGAAGATGACGAGACTAAAAGAATTGAACGAAATCTTTGGTTAAAAATAAAGGAGAAGAGCGAACAAGGACGTCGTACCGGTATTGGAATTACTGCCGAGGCTGATATGTTAGCTGCTATGGGACTTATTTATGGTACTGATGAAGCAACGAGTTTTTCTGTAGAGGTGCATAAAAATCTTGCTGTAGAAACTTATCGCTCTTCAGTTAATTTAGCAAAAGATCGTGGTGCTTTCCCAGTCTTTGATTTCGAAAAAGAGATTAATAATCCTTTTATTAATCGTATCGAAACAGTTGCTCCTGAAGTGGTGCAGGATATGAAAGAGTATGGCCGCAGAAATATTGCTTTGTTAACAATTGCCCCTACCGGTAGTGTGAGTATCTGCACTCAAACAACATCGGGTATTGAGCCTGCCTTTATGGTGGCTTACAAGCGACGTAGAAAAGTTAACCCTAATGATAAAGATGTAAAAGTCTCTTTTACTGATGAAAGTGGTGATACTTGGGAAGAGTATCGTGTTTTTCATACTAAATTTGAGTTGTGGTTACAAAAAAATGATTACAATGTTGATGAGGTAAAAGGGTATTCTAATGATAAGCTCCAGGAGATAGTTAAGTTGTCGCCTTATTATAAAGCTACTTCTAATGATATTAATTGGCTCTCGAAAGTAAAAATGCAAGGTGCTGTACAAAAATGGATCGATCACTCTATTAGTGTAACAGTAAATCTTCCAAAGGACGTTACTAAAGAACTTGTTAGTAACGTGTATCAAACTGCTTGGGAGAGCGGATGTAAAGGAATGACGATTTATCGTGATGGTTCTCGTTCAGGAGTTTTAATTAGCGACGATGAAAATGAAGAGAAAGATGTAGTGTTTAAAGAGACTACAGCTCCTAAACGACCTGAAGTTATTGAGTGTGAGATTCTTCGTTTTCAGAATTCATACGAAAAATGGATGGCGGTTGTAGGTCTTATTGATGGTAAGCCTTATGAGGTATTTACAGGGTGTTCTGACGATTTTTATCTCCCACCTTGGGTACAGAAAGGTGAGGTTATTAAAGTGAAAATTAAAGATGGCTTAAGTCGTTACGACTTTAAATTTAAGGATAAGGGCGGTTATAATGTTACTGTAGAAGGTTTGTCGCGTTCGTTTGATAAAGAGTTTTGGAATTATGCAAAACTTATTTCCGGAATATTACGACATGGAATGCCTCTGCAACACGCAGTAAATCTTATCGAAAAATTAAATTTCGATATCGATTCTATTAATACATGGAAAAATGGTGTAGTACGCGCCTTGAAAAAATATATCCCTAACGGAACTAAATCTAAAGAGACTTGTCCTACCTGTGGTGTAGAAGGTTCTTTAGAATATAAAGAGGGCTGTTTAACATGTAATAGCTGCGGATATTCGAAATGTAGCTAGTTTTTGTTATGATATTAGTTGATTTATTGATTTGATTTATTGAAAGAGGGGTGTGTTTTTTACACATCTCTCTTTTGTTTTATGGGTGGTTTTAATGCCAATTGAACATCAAAATACCCGATAAATCCTTCATCTTTTGCGCTTTTACCGCACTTTAAATTTGAACCGTAGCTAGTACTATGCTTCAAATTTGAAGATTGTAAAACAGAAAAATATTTTGAATTTATGTCGGCCATTTTGAAATTAAATTGGTATAAGAGCTATTTCCTTTATCTAATGCCTGCGACATCTACACGTTAAAGCTTTTGGTGTTCTTTGGACGTTGTAAAGATGTGCTTACTTATCCACTTAATCGCGCCTCATATGTCGTTTCTGTTCGTCAGTACCAGATTTTGTAGTCTCGCTTCCTTCAGTGCATTCCTCACGGAAAACCACCTTGCGACTTACTAATGCTTCAAGATGTTATTCCTGCGCATAAGAGACTTTCACTCTCTGGAAAATATCTACCTATTTCTTGAGTACCTAAATAAATATTTGTATATTTGATATTTATTCTGATACTTACGTATGGGTGTGCACTTGCTCATGCTGGGCACACACAAAAAATATACTGCATTTGGCAGGTAGTAGTAAAAACGAAAATTTATATTACTTTTGACAAATACGTCAAAACTATTACTACAAAATGAAAACATTTGGAGAATACATACGAAAATCAAGAGAGGACAAAGGATTACCTCTGAGAAAAGTTGCGGCTGCACTTGATATTGACACCTCAATATTGAGCAAAATAGAAAGGAACGAAAGACGAGCAACAATTGAAATGATTCCAATTTTAGCAGAATCGTTGGATAAGGCTGAAAAAGATATCGAATTGCAATTTATACAATCTGCAATAACCACCGACTTAGGGAAACTTAAATATTTGAAAGACGGACTAAAAGAAATATTAAAGACTTTATGAGTACTAAATTTTTCACAAATAACAAGGACAATACTGTTTTTCAGAAATTCAAAGGGATTTTTGAAAACATGAAAGATATTTATGCGTTTCATGCGGTTGTTGGATATTTTAGGTCATCCGGATACTTTGCACTTCAAGAATATTTGAAAGAGATAAAAGACGTTAAAATTTTGGTTGGTATTAATGTTGACCAGATGTTTGCCGAAGCTCAAAGAAAAGGACTTTTATATTTTGGAGACGAAGAAAAAACTAAAACTGAATTTCTAAAATGGTTTATTCAGGATTTGCGAGAAGCAAAATATTCTGAACAAGTTGAGAATGGAGTTTTAGATTTTATCCAAGATTTGATTGATGGAAAAATAGAAGTCAAGGCACATAATTCAAAAGCAATTCATGCAAAGTTTTATTTGTTCCTACCTGAAAAACATACTGAACATTCTGATGGTTGGGTAATAATGGGTTCTTCAAATCTCACTGAAGCCGGCTTAGGAATAAAAAAATCACCAAACTACGAATTAAATATTGCACTTAAAGAGTATGATGATGTTGAGTTTTCAAAAGGAGAATTTGAGAAACTATGGGAAAAATCAACTCCAATACTTCCAGCAGATATACAAGAGTTTAAAAAGAAAACACATATCGCTCAAGAGTTTACACCTTATGAAATATACTTAAAACTACTTATTGAATATTTTGGGAAAAATATTAATTACGACCCTGATACTGTCGGTGATTTGCCAAAAAATTATAAAAAATTGAGTTATCAAGTTGATGCTGTAAATTAAGGCTTTCAAATGTTAATGGAGCATAATGGTTTTTTCCTTGCTGATGTTGTTGGCTTAGGAAAAACAGTTGTTGCCTCTATGATTGCTAAAAGATTCTTAATTGCAAATGGTTCTTTAAACACGAAAATATTAGTTGTTTATCCACCTGCAATTGAAAAGAACTGGAAAAGTACTTTTAGATTATTTGGTATTGATAGACACACTAAATTTATTACAAACGGAAGTCTTGAAAAAATATTAAAAGGCGATGATTTAAACTATTGGGCAAAAGAAGATTATGACTTAATCCTTGTTGATGAAGCCCATAAATACAGAAATCATACTTCAAAAAGCTTTGATTTTTTACAAAGAATCTGCAAAGCACCAAGAAATGGAGAAGGATTAGTTAAAGGGAAAAACAAAAAAGTATTGTTAATTTCTGCAACACCTCTAAACAATAGGCCGCAGGATTTATACTATCAATTACTTTTATTCCAGGATGCTCGAAAAAGCACTTTACCAATCACAAACTTACAATCATTCTTTGGTCCTCTTATTCGTGAATATCGAGATATTATAAGAGAAGATGAACCTAATCTCAAACAGATTAGAGAATTATACAATACAATTAGAGAAAAAATAATATCACAAATCACAGTACGTAGAACAAGACGAGATTTAAAAAATTATCCAAAGTATATTGATGATTTAAAAGAGCAAGGAATAATCTTTCCTGAGATAGCACCTTTAAAACCAGTTGTTTACAATTTAAACACAAAATTAAGTAAACTGTTTTATCATACAGTTTTCTATTTAACAGATACAGACAAAATAAATTACTACAGATATCAGGCAATACGATATTTGAATGAAGATTTAAGAGATACATATTACGACCAAGCTGTTTTGGTTTCAAAATCATTGGCAGGTATTATGAAAACTCTTATGATTAAAAGATTAGAGAGTAGTTTTTATGCATTCCGCATTACTCTTGGAAATCTTTTAACTTCTACAGAAAGAATGATTGAAATGTTCAATAATGATAAAGTTCTTATAGCTCCTGATTTAAATATTAACGAACTTATTGAAAAAGGATTTTCGATGGAAGACATTGAAAGCATGATTATTGAATTGAACACTGAAAATCCAAAAAACAATATATTTACATCAGATGATTTTGAACCTAAATTTATAGATAGCTTAATTAAAGACAAAAAATTACTAAAAGAGTTATTTGATGAATGGGAGCAAATAGAGGAAGACCCAAAATTAGACACATTATTTGCGGAAATGGATAATGAGTTGTTTAGTACAGACATTAATCCAACTGGTCAATTAATCATATTTACCGAAAGTAACGATACCGCAAATTACCTTGCTGAAAAGTTAGAAAATTACAAAGGAAAAGGAATACTAAAAATCTCATCGAAAAACAGAAAGAAGATATTTGAAACAATTCAAAAGAACTTTGACGCAAATTATATTGGGAAAAGAGAAGATAAATATCAAATTTTAATTACTACTGACGTGCTTGCCGAAGGTGTTAATTTGCACAGAGCTAACGTTTTGGTAAACTACGACACTCCTTGGAATGCAACACGCTTGATGCAAAGAACAGGTAGAATAAACAGAATAGGCAGTGTAGCAGGCGTTATATATAATTTTAATTTTTATCCATCTCAACAAGGTGATGAAGAGATAAAACTATATAAAAATGCTTTAATAAAACTTCAAGGTTTTCACTCTGCCTTGGGAGCAGATGCACAAGTATTTACCCATGAAGAGTTGGTTGAACAATTTGAATTATTTAAAGAGGGAATACCTGACGAAGAAGATAAACGTTTACTTTATTTGCGTTTTATCAGAGAGTTTAAAGACAATAATCCAAAAGAATTTAAAAGGGTACAAAAGTTTCCCTTGAAAGCGAGAACAGTTAGGAATAATGAATTTGCAAAAGATGATAAATCAAAAAATGCCTCATTGATTTTCTTAAAATCTCCATATAAAATGGAATTTTACAAGGTTAATGGAGAAGATAAAGTCTCTGCGTTAACATTTCTCGAAGCTGCAAATCTTTTTGAAGCAAAAGCTAACGAACAAGGATTGGATATCCCAAAGGTTCATTATAAACATGTTCAAGCTGCGTTAGGTAAATTTGAACAAGACTTTTTAGGCTCGTCTGACGAAATGGTTACAACAACTGATAAAGCAGATGCTATTTCAGCACAAGCAAAAAAGTTTTTACGTGATTTTAAATCAATTACTCGTAAAGAGAAAACAAAAACAGCTTGTAGTGTATTGATGGATTTGATTGATAGAGGAACATTTACACCACTACCGAATGAAATAAGAAAATTGAAAAGAAAACTTGATAAAAAAACTATTTCATATGGACAAGCAGATAATTTGATTATTGCAATTGCTCAAAAATATGATGCTTTTGAAGACGAAGAACCAGCAGAAACTTTTAATATTGAGATTGAAACCAATATTGCACCTGAAATAGTTATAACTGAAACATTTATTAATTGTAAGACAAATATTGATTAATGAAAAATTGGATTGATAAAGCAGTTCGTTATTTAAATAAAAGCATGGGGAAAGTGCCTCAAGAGTTAAACGAAATCGATTGGAAAGAAACAATATCACCTAATAATAAAAAGATACAACAACATATTTGTGCATTTGCAAATATGCCTGGAGGTGGTTTTTTAGTCTTCGGAATTAACAATAAAAATGCTGTTGCTGTTGGTGTAAATCAAAAAGACGCCAATGCAATTGTCGAAAAACTAGCTTCAATTTCTCGAGATGGCGTTGAACCTCTTGTGAGTATTGATCACAGTATAGAATCTTACAATAATGTTGAATTGTTATTCATTCATATTAATGAAAGTGCAGAAAAACCTGTTCATATTTCTGGAAAATCAATAGAAGAATCATTTATTAGAAGTGGAGGAACTACCCGAAAAGCTTCTCGACAAGAAATAGGAGCTTTAATGCTAAATAGTAAAAACCCTACTTTTGAAGAACTTCATGCCTCAAAACTTATTAATGAAGTAGAGGTCATTACCCTATTGGCTTATGATGTTATTTTAAAACTTCTAAAAAAGCCAGTGCCCAATGATGTTAACGAAATAATAAAGTGGCTAGAAGATGAAAAAATGATTAAAAACATTGACGGAAAAGGTTTTTATATTACAAATTTTGGAGCTCTTTCTGCAGCCAAGGATCTAAACAGGTTTGATGGCGTTAGTCGAAAATCTGTGCGGATTATTAAATACGAAGGAAAACTAAAACTTGTGGAAGTAAAGAGTATCCTTATTCTAAAGGATACGCAGTGGGTTTTGAAGAATTAATTCAATTTGTAAATGGCTTATTACCAGGAAGCGAAGTTGTTAAACATGCTCTCAGAGAAGAAATGTCTGTTTATCCAGAAATAGCAATTCGCGAATTAATTTCTAATGCGCTTATTCATCAAGATTTTACTATTAGAGGTAGTGGGCCAATGATAGAGATTTTTGAAGATAGAATTGAATTTACAAATCCAGGGAAGCTTCTGCCTTCAAAAAAAATAGATAGATTGATAAGGACAACTCCTGAATCGAGAAATGAAATTCTTGCAGCAGCTTTTCGTAGATATAATATTTGTGAGGAAAGAGGTTCTGGGTTTGAAAAAGCTGTTACTGCAATTGAACTATTCGGCCTTCCTCCTCTGAAATTTGAAGAGGGCGAAAACTATTTTAAGGTCGTTATATTTGCCCCAAAAACGTATGCAAAAATGAGTGGTTTTGAGAGAATTGAAGCTTGCTATCAACATAGTATAATACAATATTACGGAAATGATGGATTTAATAACGCCTCTCTTAGGAAAAGATTTGGGATGCATGACAAACAAGCTCCTCAAATTTCAAAACTTATTAAAGAAGCCATTGAGGCTGGGAAAATTAAAATAAAAAACCCCGAAAGTGAATCTAAAAAATTCACTACATATATACCATATTGGGCTTAATATTTTAATTAATTTATAAAAAGAAGTCATAGTTATTAATCTGATTACCAGCATGTTTTTATTTAACTCGAATTCGGAAAAGCAAAACAGGAGACTACATAAATGTTTTTATTTTATTGAGAATCGGACTAAAATAGTAACATCCTGAAATACAACAAGTTTTTATTTAACTCGAATTCGGAAATCAATATTATGGATAAATCTCGTTTACATAAAATATTCTCCAAAGCATTTAATCATTCCGACTGGATTGAAGTTTTAAAAGATGTATTTGGAGCAAGTCAATTACTTGTACAGCCTAAGCAAATAATATTACCACCTAATGATAAAGCAAAAGCAGCTTATGAGCTGGGTAATTTCACTACTTCGGATGATAGAATTATTGGTTTGTATAAAATTGAACTTAATAATGATGTTTGGTTAGAACGTAATAAGGTCGGCTTACGTGAATTATTGCGTAATATTTATAACTACGATGTTGATGGTGCAATAATAGTTTTTGAACAAAGCAAAAAATGGCGTCTGTCTTTTGTATCAGAAATTAAAGTCTTGAATAATGAAGACGAGGTTATAGAACAAGCCACCGAACCCAAAAGATATACTTATTTGCTTGGCGAAGATGAAAAAGTAAGAACACCTTCGGATAGACTTAGTAAACTTGTAGGCAAAACACTTGCCCTAAACGATATTCTTGAAGCCTTTAGTGTAGAAGCTTTAAATGAAGAATTCTATAAAATTATAGCTCATTATTTCTATCAACTTATCGGTGGTAAAATTGGAAAAGGTAAAAAGACAACAGATTTTGACGATGGTATTTTACAATTGCCAAGTGTGTCCAAAACAAATAAATTAGTTTATCAGGAATTTGCAGTAAGATTAATTGGTAGAACTATTTTTTCGTGGTTCTTGAAAATGAAAAAATCTGATGCAGGCAAAGAACTTCTCCCGGAAAGCCTACTTTCGACAAAAGCAGTTAAAGACAATTCTGGCTATTACCACAGTATTTTAGAGCGAGTGTGTTTTCAAACCCTGAACACTAAAATGGAAAACAGAGTGGATGGCTTGCCACAAGGCTGCGAAATAATTCCTTTTTTAAATGGTGGTTTATTTGAACCTGATTATAATGATTATTACAGACCAAATAGAACTACAGGGATTTCTGAAAATATAAACACGCTAAAAATTTCTGATAATTGGTTTTTGAATCTATTTACAGAACTGGAAAAATATAATTTTACCATTGACGAAAACTCTGTAACCGATGTAGAAGTAAGTGTTGACCCTGAAATGCTTGGGCGAATTTTTGAAAACCTACTTGCAGAAATTGACCCCCGACAGTGGCGAGACTGCACGAAAAGCAACAGGAAGTTTTTATACGCCACGTGAGATTGTAGATTATATGGCAACCGAAAGTTTGGTGCAATATCTTTATAATTATGAATTAAAAATTAGGAATGATAAATTAATCGATAGTGATAAACTAAAAAACGAGTTACGTTCTTTATTCAAAGTTGATACTCCAATTAATAATTTGTCATTCAACATTAATAATTTATTAGATGCTTTAGACAAAATAAAAATCCTTGACCCTGCCTGTGGTTCGGGAGCTTTTCCGATGGGAGTTTTACAAAAAATAGTAATGGCTCTGCAAAAACTCGACCCCGAAGCGATTTGGTGGAAAGATAGGCAAGTAAAACGAATTACAAACCAATATGTACGAAAAGCGTTAAGAGAAAAATTAGAAGATTCAAGTGTGGAGTATGCCAGAAAAATTGGGGTAATACAAAACTCTTTATACGGTGTGGACATACAACCTATTGCACTCTTCGAAGAAGTAATAGACGCCATGGTAATGGAACTATACTTTGAAGAAGACTTTAAAAAAGCAGGTATTGAATTTATTAAATATGCAGAACGGGATTTTAAAGCTATTGAGCATTTAAAAACAGAGGAAGAAAAGATAGAAGTAATTCACGAAGCCTACCAAACACTAAGGCAAAAAGATAATGAAATACGTAATAATTTAAAGTTAATGGATATTAAGTTGGCAGATATTGTAATGCCTATTAAATCGCTTAGATAATGTACAGGATTGACAAAATAACACTTCAGAATTTCAATTTTTTTTATGAAAGGACAGAGATGTAAAAGCATATAAAAAACTAATAATCCACTTTTAATAATGCACTCCGGCGATTTAATTTTTAGAATGATACTCCCACAATTTTTGATTCATTATAATAATTACATCTTCGTATGTTTTAACTTGAAGCGGTAATATCGGAGCTAAAAACAGTGCTTGTTCGGGACACTCTTTTATAGATAGAAACATAGCTCTAACGTAGTACGGAAAAGGTTTGTTTAACTGAATAGAATTATTGTCTCTAATTACTAAAGCATAAAAATCTATTTCAGTAGAGGGCGAATAGTAGTTGGGTATTTTTCTGAACTCTCCTTTTTCATCTTGTTTGTAGCTATAATGAGAAAAATGTTTTGTTGTGTCCTGTTCTATACCGGAGAACTCTGCAATAAAAAACTCTTTATCGGTATCAATTTTTATTTTTTTATCAATTTCAAGATTTTCATTAAGAAAAACATTATCAAAATCTCTATCCATTACATTTTTCGACTTATCGCTATAAAAGAACACTATATCGCAAAAGTTAAAACTCTTATTAAAGGCCGCTACTATTTTTTTATTTTCTATTTTTTGCTCTTCTTTTACCTTATCAGCCTTTTCAAAATGACCCATTTCCTTTAAGGCATTTATTTTATTTACGGATGTTTTTAACCTAACTAACAAGGTTCCGTTTTTCAATTCATGTATCTGCTCTTCCGATTTTATTTGTTTTATTTGCTTATAACTCACTTTTTTCGGTTCTCTATTATTCAATAAAAAATTCAGAGTAAAGCGGATATTCTCAAAACTTTTATCAGATGTTGGAAAAACATAATTTACTCCTCCATTAATATTATTGCGCACCTTAAATTCTATACCTGCAAACACATTAGCCTCCGAATCGAATCCACTACACTTAACCCTTTCTACCCCATTCCAACGATCTCCGTTATTTATAATGATATTAGAGGCTAACAAATTGGAATACGACACTCCCAATTGCAAATAAAAATTCTTTACTATTTCAAATTGTGGAGAGAAATTAAAATCGAGATATTGGTTTTCATGTTTCAACGTAGGGGAAGTAGAATTGGAACTTTTAACCGAATACGATACCGACGTTTTAAAATCTAATTTATCGAGAACTTTATATTTAGCATAAAAGCCAATTAAT
>JAYEOD010000102.1:0-4415 GCA_034722575.1 Bacteroidota bacterium
CAAAGGAATTATTTTTACAAGAAATGAGATAAAAGAGTATATCGAAAAATTGAATCTTGAACTGAAAGAAGAATATTTTCGTCCTGTAAATAATAAATCGATAATTAACAGGCTGATAGCCGATTTGATTATAGGGTATAAATATAATAACAACAACCAAAAAATCGAAGAGTTGCTGTATTTAAGGAGTGCTTTAGATTAAAAAAACTCACCTGATAGCAGCCGCTCATCAACTCAATTCAATAAAAAAATATGCTCACTCCTAACCAATCTAATGGAAAGTGTGGAGAGCATATTTTTTTTAATCTGTAAACAATTAATAATCTCTATCTCTTTTTATAAACATTAAGAAAATTAGAGATGTTGTGTTCTAATCGGTGATGAATATTTTTAATGTCGGTTTTAATAAATCTTTCACCGGTGATTTTTTCGTACAGCTCAATATATCTTTCCGATATTTCTTGAACTAATGTGTCGCTCATTTCAGGAACTGCTTGTCCCTCTTCACCTTGAAACCCATTCTCCATTAGCCATTCGCGCACAAATTCTTTCGATAGTTGTTTTTGCTGTTCTCCTTTTGCAAAACGCTCTTCGTAGCCCTCCTTATAAAAATATCGCGAAGAATCCGGAGTGTGTACTTCGTCAATTAGAAATATCTTATCGCCTATTTTTCCGAATTCGTATTTAGTATCTACTAAAATCAGCCCTTGTTTTTCGGCAATTTCTGTTCCTCTTGCAAAAAGAGCCGCAGTATATTCTTCTAACTGTTTATAATCTTTTTCCGAAACTAATCCTTGAGCAATAATTTCTTCTCTCGAGATGTCTTCATCATGTCCTTCGTCAACTTTTGTAGTAGGAGTTATTATAGGATGAGGAAAGCGTTCGTGCTCTTTCATTCCATCAGGAATTTGTACGCCGCAAAATTTGCGCAATCCTTTTTTATACGATCTCCATGAGCTGCCGGTTAAGTATCCGCGAATAATCATCTCAATAGGAAACGGATTACACTTGCGCCCAATAGTAACTGAAGGATCCGGGGTAGCTATTTTCCAGTTAGGAACAATGTCTAAAGTAGCATCTAAAAATTTTGTTGCTATTTGGTTTAGTACTTGTCCTTTAAAAGGAATTGCCCGAGGCAAAACTTTGTCGAAAGCAGAAATTCTATCCGATGTTACCATTACTAGTAATTCATCATCAATAAAATAAACATCTCTTACTTTTCCCTTGTAAGTTCCTGTTTGGTTTTTGAAATCGAAATTTGTAAAGTCAATAGTGTTATTCATATTTTCTAGAGTTTTTTAGATTCCTGTTCTTTATCAAAAGCATTTATTATTCTGGTTACTAATTTATGTCGTACAATGTCTGTTGCGTTAAGATATATAAAGTCAACTCCTTTAATACCCTTTAGTATATGTGTTGCATGTACAAGTCCCGATTTCCGATTGGTTGGTAAATCAATTTGTGTGATGTCGCCGGTAACAATAAATTTTGCCGAGCGTCCCATTCTGGTTAAGAACATCTTTAACTGACTTAAAGTCGCATTTTGTGCTTCATCAAGTATAACAAAAGCATTGTCGAGAGTACGACCACGCATAAAAGCTAGTGGAGCTATTTCTATAACACCCTCTTCTAAATAACTTATTAGCTTTTGTGGAGGAATCATATCGCGTAAAGCATCGTAAAGCGGCTGCATATATGGATCTAATTTCTCTTTCATATCGCCGGGTAAAAAGCCTAAATTTTCGCCCGCCTCTACTGCCGGACGTGTTAAAATAATTTTTTTTACCTCTTTATTACGTAATGCACGCACTGCTAAAGCTACTGCAGTGTAAGTTTTTCCTGTCCCGGCAGGACCGATACTGAAAAGCAAATCGTTTTTCTCGCAGCTTTTTGTCATGCGATATTGATTCGGCGTACGTGCTTTTATAAGCATACCATTTTTGCCACGTACAATAATATCGTTGCTCTCTGTTTCTGTGAGATGTACTTGATCGCTGCTGCCTAAAACATTTTCTATGTCTTCGTTTGTGATTTTCCCAAATCTATCGAGGCTTAACAATAGTATTTTTAGCTTCTCCTCAAAAGAAGAGGTGTCCTTTTTTGTGCCGCTTAGCATTATGTTGTTTCCGCGAGTAACAATTTTAAGCTTGGGAAATCTTTTTTTAAATATTTTGAGATATTCCTCGTGTACACCAAAAATGTCAACCGGATTAATATCTGTAAGTACTATTGTTTTTTCCGTCATATTTTCTCCTTGATTTTACAGCCTGTTTTGATAGTTATTTGGTGCTATATTCATATTTAAAATAATTGTTAAAAGGTTTATCCTTCTGTGTTATTAAAAAATAAATGCCTTTTTATGGCTCTATGTTGTTTGTAGTGGGTTTTATTAAATGTTAACTTATTATAGGAAGACATGACATACAACATACAACACTCAATTTTCATTATTTCTGCAAATTCGACTTTCTTTTAACTCTTTTAGAATTATTTTCAGTTTATGAACAAAATCTTTCCTTGATTCTGCACTTTGAGCTTCCCCATAATTTAATGCAGGTAACTACCACTTCTTATTAATTGACCCGCAATATGAGTTCCTAATTTTTAATTATCAATTTCATCAACAACATTACTTATTCTTATTGTAAAGTCAATAAATCTATCTTCTAAATCAATTTTTTTCATTTTTTATTGATTATTGTGTATTGTTTATTGAGTGTTTTTTTTAAATAATATCAATAGTTAATGTCGAAATAAATATCACCCACCCTGTTCGACATAAAGCCCTTTTTATTATAACATAACAACAACAGTATTATACATTAATAAATGTTTTTCCACTTTCGTGATAATAATCCTCAAATTTACAGCGAATATTTTTAATTTTGAACTTCATTAGGCATAATAATATGATATTGTTTTAAAAGTGGTACTTTTAACATAAATATTGTGCAATATTTTGATTAAGAGTGATATAAAAGATAAATATGAGAAGAGAAATACCTATAGTTACACTTACGTCAGATTGGGGAACGCGCGATTATTACGTGGGAGCAGTAAAAGGAAATCTTTTGCGACATATTCCCGGCGTAAATATTGTTGATATTTCTCATGATATAGATCCCTACGATATTATTCAAACAGCTTTTGTGTTGCGAAACAGTTATAAATATTATCCTAAAGGAACAATTCATATTATTGGTGTGGATACCGATGCTTCTCTGGAAAATCCACATGCTATGGTTTATGCCGATGGACATTACTTTATTGGCGCTGATACCGGAGTGTTTTCTCTTATCTTAGATAAAAAACCGGAAAAAATTATTTATCTCGATATTATTCAAAAAACACCTTATCTTACCTTCCCAAGCAGAGACCTCTTTTGTTTGGCAGCAAAAATAATTGCTGATGGCGATCCATTAGAAAATCTTGGCGATGAGGCAGAATCTATTAATCAATTACAAGATATCTCTCCTGTTATTGATAAAAATATTATCCGTGCTAAAGTGATTTATATCGACAGATATCAAAATCTTATTACTAATCTTAGTAAAGAGGTTTTTGAAAAAGTGGGGCAGGAGAGAGAGTATGTTATTCATTTTCATAAAAAAGAATATGATATGGATAAAATATCCGACTCGTATAATGATAGCGATATTAATGAGGCGGATTTGATGGCGATTTTTGGCTCGGCAGGATTACTGGAAATAGCTCTCTGTAGAGGAAAAGCCAGCGAATTACTGGGAATGACTATCGACTCTTCTATAATTATTAAGTTTGTTGAGGAAGAGGAAAATGATATAGAAAACTCTTTTTATCCTAAAAAAATCTAAAATTGTTACTCTTGGTTTTCTATTGCCTAATTATTAATTAATTTAGCGCTCTTGAAATGCGCAGTAATTTGGTGATAATATATAAAGCACAAACAATATAAGAATGTATTCATTGTTAAAAAAAGAGATAAGTAGTTTTTTGAGTTCGTTTATTGGTTATATTACTATAATAGTGTTTTTGCTCGTAAATGGTCTTTTCCTTTTTGTTTTTCCAACACAATTTAATGTTTTTGATTTGGGATACGCAAATATCGATGGGCTGTTTCTAATGGCTCCATTTGTATTTTTGTTTCTTATTCCGGCAATTACTATGCGATTGTTTGCCGAAGAAAAAAGTGTTGGAACTATTGAAACGCTACTTACTAAGCCGTTAAGCGATTTTGAAATTGTGTTTGCAAAATATTTGGCCGGAGTGTTTTTGGTGTTTATTGCATTATTGCCAACACTAATATATTTTGCTACAGTCTATTTTTTGGGGCTCCCGATTGGGAATATCGACCTTGGCGGGATGTGGGGCTCTTACTTAGGGCTTTTGTTTCTTGGATCTGCATTTGTGGCTATTGGCTTATTTTCTTCTTCGGT
>JAYEOD010000103.1:0-4407 GCA_034722575.1 Bacteroidota bacterium
AAATTGTTGACGACAGCTTTTCTAATGAAAAACAGATGGAAGAAACAGTAACGGAAGAGTATTCTGAAAAAGAAGAAATAGGTAGTAGCGAGGAAGAATACAACAATCCTGAAGAACAAGAAATCCCTACTGAAGAAAGAGAAATCGACGAGAATACTTCTTACTAAAAAAAATATTCTATAAAAAAAATCCTTACAGGCTCTCACCTATAAGGATTTTTTTGTTTTTAGTTATTGTGACCTCGGGAGGATTCGAACCCCCAACCCTCAGAGCCGAAATCTGATATTCTATCCAGTTGAACTACGAAGCCATTAATAAGCTGCAAATATATACTTTTTTATCCTTTAAAAAAACAAAATATTCCCGAAAACCTTAACGTAAAATGAAACAACACAAAACAATTTAGAATTGTATATTTTACTTACTTTTGTATTTTAAATTAAAGCGTAATAAACCAAACAATTATATCCTATGTCAGAAAAAATATTTGATAAAGTAAACCCTGGAGTTGCCACAGGCGACGACGTTCAGGAGATTTTCCGTATTGCAAAAGAAAATAATTTTGCAATTCCTGCGGTAAATGTTGTTGGAACAAACTCTATTAACGCTGTTCTTGAAGCAGCAAAAATTACTAATTCGCCGGTTATAGTTCAACTTTCTAATGGTGGAGCTGCATTTTATGCAGGAAAAGCTCTTTCAAACGAAAACCAAGAAGCTGCAATAGCAGGCTCTATTTCTGCTGCAATGCATGTTCATCAAATGGCGGAAATTTATCAAGTATCTGTAATAATGCATACCGACCATGCCTCAAAAAAATTACTTCCATGGATTGATGGTCTTCTTGATGCCGGTGAAGAATTTTATGAGGCATACGGAAAACCTATGTTCAGCTCTCATATGATAGACTTATCAGAAGAGACTTTAGAAGAGAATATCTCTATCAGTAAAGAGTATCTTGAAAGAATGAGCAAAATTGGTATGACACTAGAAATAGAACTTGGCATTACAGGTGGCGAAGAAGATGGTGTTGACAATAACGATGTGGATAGCTCTAAATTATACACCCAACCCGAAGAGGTGGCTTATGCATATGAAGAGTTAAACAAAATTAGTGATAAATTCACTATTGCGGCTTCTTTCGGTAATGTTCACGGGGTTTACAAGCCCGGTAACGTTCAACTAACACCAATAATACTAAAAAATTCTCAAGATTATATTGAGAAAAAATACAACACAGGAAAAAAACCTGTGAATTTTGTTTTCCATGGTGGATCAGGTTCTTCTGTTGAAGAGATAAAAGAGGCTACTTCATATGGTGTAATAAAAATGAATATCGACACTGATGTGCAATGGGCTTTTTGGGATGGTGTAAACAAATACCAAAAAGAAAATACAGATTATCTACAAACACAAGTAGGAAATCCTGATGGCGACAACAAACCAAATAAAGGACACTACGACCCAAGAAAATGGTTACGTAACGGAGAAACTGCTATAATTGAAAGATTAAAAAAATCTTTTGAAGCTTTAAATAATATTAACCGTTGTTAATTTTTATTAATAACGAATGATAAATTATACCAAATACATGTTGAAACGATTTTCATCACTCATTTTGATATGTTTTTGGTGTTATTGCACAATTTATATCATAAAAAAAGGACAGTTTTTAAACTGTCCTTTTTTTTATCGTGATAAAGTCTTTATTAATTCTTTAGGTTTAATACTTAATACAGGAATTTTAGAGTGATTAACCATTTGTTTAGCATACGTTCCCATCCAAAGATTCATTGTCGAAATCTCCTGTTCTGTCATAATAACTATTAAATCGGCAGATATTTCATCTGCATAATCGAGTGTGAGATTTGTGATATTACCTCCGTAAACATTAGTCAAAATACATTTAACACCTTCTGACTCAGCATATTTCACAGTCTGCTTAGAATAACTGTCTACAAGCATTCTTATCTCCTCTACTTTTGTTGTATAAAGAGAAAGGACATGAATTTCAGCATCAAATTTCTTTGCAAGTTCTACCGCAATAACTATTTTTTGGCGTGTTTCAATAGTACTATCAATAGGAAGAAGAATTTTATCAATAGTTTTTTTAGAAGCTATTTTATTTTGTACTGACAATACAGGCACACTACTAGCCATTATCAAACGAAAAGCCGTACTACCCATCCAAAATTCAGAAAAACCACTAACACCGTGAGTACCACACACTAAAAGATCCACATCCTCAACAAGAGCAATTTTCACAATCTCCTCATAAATCTGACCTTGCGTAATAACATACTCCAGTTTTCCGGTTCCCATTTCACTATTATACTGTTTCCAAAGACTCTCAAAGGCAGTTTCTGCCTTTGTATTCTCTTTTCCATTACCTTCTTCTTTAATCAAAAATTTAAAAGTATCAGGATTTACCCATACCATAATAATATCAGAACCATTTTTTTTGGCCAACACTAATGCATGTTCTAGTGCATTTATCGAGCCCTCTGAAAAATCTATAGCTACAAGAATTTTTTTCATACGTTTATAATTTGTTTTTTAACATAAAACTTACATATATCATAAAAATCAAGCTCCGGCGCTCCTCGCCCCTCTCTAACAACTACAACAGGTTAAAAATTACTTCTCTAATGCAGGGTAGTTAATTTCATCGTTAATCACCCACGCATTAGGATATTTTCTTTTTATCCGCAAAAGAAATTTTTCCCCTTCCATTCTGGTTCTGAAATCTCCCACTCTCACCCTATAGTAGGGTTGTTTAAAAGAGAGGTATACTGAAACATCAGGATATTGATTTAAAAAAACTTCAATAACTTCATTAGCATTATCCTTAGAATTATTTCCTGCATCAAAAAATATTTGGATCCGAAACCCTTGTATTCCTTCCTGCATTCCATTTATTTTAATATGTTTCTGCACCAAAGAGTCAACTCTGCTATCCTGAATAATTTTCACATCACCTAACACATCAACGCCTTGCGCATTAACTGAAAAACCAATCCCTACAATCATCACTACAAAAAATAATATCTTCTTCATCCCAATTTTATTTATCCAATGCAAAGATACTAAACCCGCCAGTTATAAAGAAAAATTATTCTTTGTTTGAATACTTAGCACAGGAATAGGCGAATTATTAACTACCTGACTAGAATATTTACCCAAAAGCATATTATTTTTTACCGACTCCTGTTCTGTTACAATAGAAATCAAGTCGGCATTATACTTTTGTGCATAATCTAACACAACCTTTGAAATAGTTTCTGAACGAAAAAACTCCTTTTGAAAACTAACGTTAAATTTTTCTAAATACTCCATAGCTTTTGAAACAGTGGAATCTACTTTTTTATTTACAGATTTTAAATTAGTCGTATAAACCCCCAACAATATAACTTCACTACCAAAAGCCTTAGCAATTTTAACAGTGTAAGGCAATTTCTGAAGTGTATCAGAAGTATTATCAATAGGGCATATTATCTTCTTAATACCTTGAGTCATCTCATAGTTATACTTAACAGAAATCACAGAGCATCCTGCATAAAGAATTATTCTATTAGCATTACTTCCTATCCAGTACTCTTCGTAACCTGTTATTCCATGCGTACCAACAATTATCGTATCAGCACCATATTCATTTGCATATTTAGATAACTGATCCCACACTTTTCCCCTCAATAATTTAAAATCTAACTTACCTATCCCTTCTGTATCTGAATATTTTTCTATAAGACTATTAAAACCTTTTTTTGCCTCTGCCCTGCCTTCATTTTCTTTGTGATGCGAAAATATTGTATCACTAGAAGCAAGTTTATCTACCCAAACCATTCTGATATCCATTTTTGTTTGAGCAGCAAATCGAAGAGCATACTCTAATGCGCTTAACGACCCTTTCGAAAAGTCCATTCCTACGATTAATTTTTTCATATGCTTATGATTTTGTTGTTATTGTTATCATATGCAACTCTCATGTAATAACATGATGATTTTTCGCATGAGAATCACATAAAATCACCCTTTTAGGTCTCAGGCTAATATAAGAAAAAAAAACCATATTATCACAATATTTTTTAAAATGAAATTTAAATGATAAAAACATCCATGACTGGCGATTGATTGAATGGTTGAATGGCTGATTGTGGCTCCTTCGGTGCGTTTGGTTGATTGGTTTAATAGGTAGGGCATAACATAATCCACTTTCATTGAATCAAAAAAATTAGATTAATTCCTTTAATTCGATGAAACAATTATAAACGGATGAAACGCCCGTGTTAAACAATTTTTAACACACACGAGAATGATTATAAATGTGCAGCTCCATCCGACAAATAAAAATTGAATTAATTACGAATGGAGAATTACGAATTACGAATGGCGAATGAAAAATTGAATGAA
>JAYEOD010000104.1:0-4372 GCA_034722575.1 Bacteroidota bacterium
TCTTCTACAATGGCTGAGTATATTGATGAATGGGCTAGCGCAGGAAGAAAGAATATTTTTGGAGATATTGTAGAGGTTTCGGAGATGCAGTCTGAAGGTGGAGCTTCTGGAGCTATGCACGGTGCATTACAAGGTGGAGCATTAACAAGTACTTTTACTGCTTCTCAGGGTTTGCTTTTGATGATCCCAAATATGTATAAAATGGCAGGAGAATTGCTTCCTGGAGTTTTTCACGTTAGTGCTCGTAGTTTAGCGGCTCAGGCTCTTTCTATTTTTGGTGACCATTCTGATGTTATGTCGGCTCGACAAACTGGTTTTGCTTTTCTTGCTACTAGTGGTATTCAGGAAATTATGGATGTTGCAGCTGTTGCTCACTTAGCATCTATTAAAACAAAAATTCCTTTTGTGCATTTCTTTGATGGTTTTAGAACGTCACATGAAATTCAAAAAGTAGAATATTTTGAAAATGAAGATATTGCTTCTCTTGTTGATAGAGATGCTCTTCAGAGATTTCGTGATAATGCATTGAATCCTGAGCATCCTGTAACTAGAGGTACTGCGCAAAATCCGGATATCTACTTTCAAACTCGTGAGGTAGCTAATAAATTTTATGATGTTATTCCTGATGTGGTTGAAGGTTATATGAACGATGTTTCTAAGCTTTGTGGTCGCGAATACCATCCTTTTAATTATTATGGTCACGAAGAAGCTGAGAATGTTATTATTGCAATGGGCTCTGTTACAGAAACTATTAAAGAGGTTGTTGATTATAAGGTTAAAGCAGGTGAAAAAGTTGGTGTTATAATAGTGCATCTTTATCGCCCTTTCTCTGAGAAATATTTCTTTAAGGCTATGCCTGATACTGTAAAACGTATCTCTGTTCTTGATCGTACTAAAGAGATTGGTGCTCCTGGCGAACCTCTTTATTTAGATGTTAGAGGGATCTATTTTGATAAACAAAATGCTCCAATGGTAATTGGTGGCCGTTACGGATTATCGTCTAAAGATACTACTCCGGCTCAGATAGTTGCTGTGTTTACTAATTTAGCTCAAAAAGAGCCTAAAAATGGTTTCTCAGTTGGTATTGTTGATGATGTAACATATAAATCTTTACCTGTTGGTGAAGAAATTTCTGTTGTTACTGAAGGAACTTTCGAAGGTAAATTCTGGGGGTTAGGTTCTGATGGTACTGTTGGTGCTAATAAGAACTCAATTAAAATTATTGGTGGTAGTACTGATAAATATGCTCAGGCCTATTTCTCATACGACTCAAAAAAATCTGGTGGGGTAACTATTTCTCACTTACGATTTGGTGATTTGCCAATTAGCTCTCCATATTTGGTGAATACTCCTGACTTTGTTGCTTGTCACGTTCCGGCTTATCTTGGACAATATGATATGCTTAAAGGTCTTAAAAAAGGTGGTGGTTTCCTTCTTAATTCTGTTTGGGATAAAGATGAGACGATTAAACATCTTCCAAATTCTGTTAAAAAATATCTTGCTGATAATGATATTAAATTTTATATCATTAATGCAACAAAAATTGCTGAAGAGATTGGTCTTGGAAACAGAACTAATACTATTATGCAGTCTGCTTTCTTTAAAATTGCTGAAGTAATTCCTTTCGATAAAGCAGTTGAAGAGATGAAAAAAGCTATTGTTAAGACTTTTAGCCGTAAAGGTGAAAAAATTGTTGACATGAATAATGCTGCTGTTGAAAGAGGTGGTGATAATGTAATTGAGATAGCGGTATTACCCGAATGGTCAAATCTTGACGCTGAAGATAATTCTATCGAAGCTAATGTTCCTGATTTTATTAAGAATATAGCCGGTCCTATCAATGCTCAAAAAGGTGACGATCTTCCTGTTAGTGCTTTCTTAGGTTATGAGGATGGTACTTTCCCTGCCGGAACTACGCAATACGAAAAACGTGGTGTTGCTGTTAATATTCCTGAATGGAATGCTGATAACTGTATCCAATGTAATCAATGTGCTTACGTTTGTCCTCATGCTGCTATTCGTCCTTTCTTAATTAATGAAGAAGAGATGAAAGGTTTACCTGAAGGAACTGATACAATTACTGCAAAAGGTAAAGGTTTTGAAGGCATGCAATTTAGAATTCAGGTTAGCTCGATGGATTGTACGGGTTGTGGTGTTTGTGTTGAAGTGTGTCCATCTAAAGAAAAATCTTTAGTTTTAAAGCCTCTTGAAACTCAAAGCGACCAAGCCGCACGTTGGGATTACTTCTCTAATAATGTTACTTATAAAGATAAGTTAGTTGATAAAACTAAATCTGTTAAGAATTCTCAGTTTGCTCAACCATTATTCGAGTTCTCCGGTGCTTGTGCAGGTTGTGGTGAAACACCTTATATTAAAGCTGTAACTCAACTATATGGTGAAAGAATGATGATTGCTAACGCAACAGGTTGTTCTTCTATTTATGGTGGTTCTGCTCCTTCTACTCCTTATTGTGCTAATAAAGAGAGTGGCAGAGGTCCTGCTTGGGCTAACTCTTTATTCGAGGATAATGCTGAGTATGGTTATGGTATGGCTATGGCTTCTGCTAATCAGCGTCGTAGAATTGCTCGTATTATGAAAGATGCTATTGCTAATGGTGTTTCTGATGATTTAAAAGCTGTTTTCGAAGATTGGACTGGCACAATGTATAGCTCAGAAAATACTGAGGCTAAATCGGCTAAAGTTATTGCTGCGCTTCAAGGTGTTGATGAACAGTTTGCTAAAGATATATTGAAAATTGAGCATCATCTGGTTAAAAAATCTAACTGGATTATTGGTGGTGACGGTTGGGCATATGATATCGGATATGGTGGGCTAGATCACGTTCTTGCTTCTGGTGAAGATGTTAATATTCTTGTTCTTGATACTGAAGTTTATTCAAATACCGGTGGGCAGGCTTCTAAAGCAACTCCTGTTGGTGCGGTAGCTAAATTTGCCGCTTCCGGTATGAAGGTTCGTAAAAAAGACCTTGGTGCTATGGTAATGAATTATGGTTATGTTTATGTTGCGCAAGTAGCTATGGGTGCTAGTCAGGCACAGTTCTTTAAAGCTTTGAAAGAGGCTGAAGCTTATCCGGGACCATCACTTATTATTGCTTATTCTCCATGTATTGCTCATGGTATTAAAGGTGGTATGAGTCAAACTCAGGTAGAGCAAAAGAATGCTGTTGATTCTGGATACTGGCATTTATATCGTCATAATCCAACTCTTGAAGCTCAAGGTAAAAATCCATTTACTTTAGATTCTAAAGAGCCGGATTGGTCTAAATTCCAAAACTTCCTTAAAGGTGAAACACGTTATACTTCGCTTGGTAAGGTGTTCCCTGATGAGTCTGAACGATTGGCTCCTATTGCTGAAGACGATGCTAAATATCGTTATAAGAGTTATAAGCGTAGAGCAAATGAAGATTATTCTGCCGAATAATGTAAACTCTATTATATTTAAAGAGGCTGTCTCATTTGAGGCAGCCTCTTTTTTTTATTATGATGTTGTATGTATTTATAACTCTTAATTAAATTGTTATCCGGTTTGGCTGATTCTTTCAAGACGTGGTATATCGAGTAATTCAAAATCCTTCCCACATGCTTTAATCAGTTTTTCATCAGTGAATTTTTTTAAAATGCGTATTACACTTTCTGTGGATAATCCTGTTAATTCAGCCAAATCATTTCTGGAAAATGATAGTTCAAACGCTTTGTTTTTAAAAACTCTTTGCGATAAACAAAGTAGAATATCAGCTACTCTTCCATGTGATTGTTTCTGTATTAAACAATAAAATCTATTATATATCTGAGCAGTATTTTCGTTGAGGATATTAATTATTCTGGAAGAAAATTCTGCGTTTGATCGAATGAGGGTTTTAAAAAAGTTGACATCTATTAATTTTACTTTAGAATCTACATAGGCTGTTGTAGAGTATAAAAAGGTATTGTTTCCATCGTAAATCGAAGGTAATCCGATTAAATGTTGCGAAGGGATAAGTTTTAATACCAAGTCTTTCGGACTTCCTTCTAAATAAGCTTTTGCAAGCCCCTCTTCAAGAAATACAATATGAGAAGCAAAAGCCCCTTGTTTTGTGATGTTTTCTCCCTTTTTATATGTAATGGAGATTTGATTATTAAATAATCTGTCCTTCTCCTCCTTGCTTAAACAATCAAAACATGACATATCTTGATTGTCTATAATGCAACTGGTTCTGTTTATCATAATCTATTTGGTGATTCTCGTACTAAACAAAGGTATGAAAGTATTTAGATGTTAGTTGATATGTATCAGTTTTTTTTCTGATTAATATCAGTTTATTAATAGACGTATTAAGTATTGATTTGCTTAAAAGTTGTTATTTCAACAGATA
>JAYEOD010000105.1:0-4365 GCA_034722575.1 Bacteroidota bacterium
GTATTTTAGATTTCTTTACAGACACTAAATCTTTATTTTTAATCCAATAGTAATAAGAGTTCTTACTGACTTTCATACATTTACACATCTGCTCAAGCGTATATCTATCTTCATTTTTAAGAATGAATTGATATTTTAATGGTCGCTCTTGGAGAAGATGCTTACTGCCTTTTTTAATATATCTCGCTCCATCTTTACATTCTTTAATTCTTTCCTTAAATCTTTAAGTTCTTGTTCCTCTACTGAGACTTCCCTTTTCTTAGAAAAGTCTCCGGATTTAGCTTTAAACTCTCTGCGCCAACGTCTAACCATACCATCGCTGAGGTCGTATTCTTCACTAAGCTCTTTTATCGTTCTACCTGACTCTAATAGTTCTACTATCATAACCTTAAACTCATTTTCATAATGTCTTGCCATAATTCAAAAATATAAAATTTATGGACTCTATAAAATCGTCACAACAAAGGTAGACACTTCAGTTTGTTTGGTTTGTGGCATGGTTTTAAATTGCATTTAACGCTTATTTTTATCCAAACACGTCCTTATCTTTTCAAATAGTATTTCTTTTTTTATCGGTTTTGCAATATAATCATCACAACCGACTTCAAGGGCTTTATCTTTGTCGCCTGTTAAGCCATATGCTGTTTGTGCAATTATTGTTACATCCTTATTAAATTTTCGAATTTCCTTTGTAGCATCATATCCATTCATGACCGGCATTTTGATGTCCATAAGAATAACATCCGTATCCGGGTTTTCGCGGAATTTTTCTATCGTTTCTTTTCCGGTGGTGGTATAAATTATTTTGTTAAACTTATTTTTAAACATCGCGTTAAAAAAAATGATGCTGGTTTTGTCATCCTCAGCAATAATTACCGATAAATCACTAAAAGATGTTTGTGGTTCTTTATTTATGTTCTCTTTCGCATCACTTTCTTTCTCAACCTGTTTTGTGTACGGAATGCTAAAAGTGAAGGTAGAGCCCAAGCCTTCTTTAGAGCTTACTCCAATCTCTCCGCCCAGCATTTCCACATACGATTTAGAAATGGCAAGACCCAATCCCGAGCCTTCAAAAACCCGTGTGTCTGCGATGTCGGCTTGTTCAAAACGGTTAAAAATGGCTTCCACTCTGTCTGCCGGGACTCCTATGCCGGTATCTTTTACATAAAATTCGATGAACTTTCCATCTTCTTTAACTGCTTTATCTTTTAAGCGGCAACCCATTGTTATTTCGCCTGTTTTGGTGTACTTAACGGCATTTTTAAGCAGGTTGGTCAATATGCCCTCCAATTTGTGTGGGTCTGTAATAATGCGTGCTTCACTATCCGTAAGGGAAGATTTATAATTGAGCTCAAGCCCTTTGGATCTTACCTGTTGATAGAAAAAATTATACTGTTCTTTAAGCACACTGTTTACCGACACCTCCGAATTTGCTACTTCTACCTGTCCGGATTCGATTTTTGAAATATCAATAATATCGTTAATCGTGTTGAGCATTCGGTTACCGCTTTTTTCTATAACCTGAATGTATTTTTCTTTTTCATTTCCTGTTAGTTGCGGCTCTTTTAATAATCCGGTGAAACCGAGAATACCATTCATGGGCGTACGGATTTCGTGGCTCATATTGGTCAGGAAAGCTGATTTAAGGCGGTCACTTTCTTCGGCTTTTTCTTTAGCTTTTATTAATTCTTTTTCTGTTGCTCGTAACTGCTGGTTATTTGCCTCGAGTTGTTGGTTGGCTGCTTTTAGCTTTTCCTCCGCCTGCTTGCGCTCGGTGATGTCGTTCATAATTCCTCCAATACCTTTCTCACCATCAGGAAGAGTAAGGGAGAATTTTACGACTTCGTAGATTTGGTCACCAAGTTTTTCTTCAACTGTAATTACGGTGTCAGTTTCCAGTGCTTTTTTATCGGATGAAGGGCTCGGGGCAATTTTTTCTTCTCCGGCAATTTCCCTGTCCATTTTTCCCAGAATGTCATCAATGGATTTCCCAAAAAAATCAGCAATTTGTTTATCGGCAAACAAATAACGAAGGTTTGCATCTTTTATAAACGTTAGCGACGGGGATGCATTCATAAATCTATAAAACTGTTCCCGCTCTTGTTGCAGCGTGACCTTTTTCGCCCGGAGAGAGTAAAAAGCATTTATCAAGAGATACAACAGCACTATGATGATTAAAAAACCAACTATGGATGCCGCCAAGGTGACGACAAATTCCGAATAATAGCCGCTGATGGTGTCGTCGTCGTTGTAAGCAACGATGTACGCCGCCTGTTTGTCTTGCATATTTTTAATCGGGAAGAAAACCACTATGCGCTCCGCGTTGGGCGCTTTGGCCTGAACCGCAAAACCTTCGCCGGTCTTCAGCCTCTCCTGTATTTTGGGTTTCAAGAGTGCGTTTATAGCTCCCACTGTATCGTCAATGGCATAAGACCGTTCATACAAGTAATCATCGCTAAGGTCGCTTGATTGGTAGTTCTTTTGGTCATTCGTCCAAACCTTGTCTTCCACGAGTCCGCACCGAACCATAAATGCGTACCGGTTGTGAAACTGCTGCACCATCTCTTCGCGAATATCATCAAACTCCGTACTAATTTCCACGCTGCCGAGATGTTTGTCCTTGTAGACGATGGGAAAGACGTTTCTAAAACCGTTGTATATCCGCCCCTCTTCAAAACCGCTGACGGCAACCAGCTCCATATTGGTTTTTTCCACGGAATACCGTATGCCTTTGAGGTTGTCGCCATATTTTTCCGGCCGGTGAAAGCGCAAAAAACTCTCGCTATTGGGCAGATGAAAATGGAATTGCCTTACATTCCTCAATTTCAGCCATTCATAGACCGGAAGAAGCTTTTTATAGAGTTGCTGGCGCACTTCATTACGGACACTTTCATCGGCAGAAGTTGCCTGCTGGTAAAGCTCCAGGATCTCAGGCTGGTTTATGTATGTGTCAAAGACAATGCGGGCACTTCTCTGGTTGGAAAAGGTAATCCCGCCGTAGACGATGCTCAATTCGTCTTGCAGCCGGATATAATAGGCATCTCTTTTTTGCTCAAAATTTTGATAAGTTAATAATGTTGCTATACCCGCTGACAACAAAAAAATTGCTAGAGATATAATTTGAATAGTTTTTTTGGTGCAGTTCATTTTGTAGCCTCCTTTAGGTTATCCATCTGCTCTTTACTTTTTTTGCGTAATCCTATCAGTTCTGCCTGTCCGGCAGACAGTTCGATAAGTAATTGTGCTTTGGTTTTATCGTTATCTTTATTCATGGCTAATTTCCTCTTTGTTATCAGCTATAAAATTAAATAATTCCGCTGCGCTTTTATCTCCAATTGTAAAAGTAACAATTCCCGAATGCAAATACAATTTTGCAGTGCGTCTTTCGTAGCCGCCCAACGATGTTCTTTTAATACGTAGCTTTTCCCGTTCCATAATTTCAAAGATACTTAAAATCAGTTTGTCAGCTACTGTATCATTTTCTTTTCTCAGCACATTTGTCCCGCCAATTAGGCAAATTTCGATATTCGCATTTTTGCTGCCTGACTTTTTTAGCTCATCCAATAAATTTTCAATCGCGTTTTCGGCATATTTGTTTTCCTCTACCTTGTCTTCTGTTGGTGATTTGCCGGGAAGCATGATATGGGCAATTCCACCGGTTTTTGAAGTTTTATCGTAAGCAATAACTGCCACACAGGAGCCTAAAGGCGATGTGCTTATCATTCCGTTTTTAGAGCCGGTGGCGAGATGTCCGGTTGCTACATTCTTCTCTGTTTGGTTATCGGGTGTTTGTTTGGTTTGTGGCATGGTTTTAAATTGCATTTAACGTGTCTATAACCACAATTATATATATTCATTATACCTTATAATTAATTGTGCTTTTATTTAAAACTCAATATAAGAAAAAAAAACCGGTTAAACACCGGGCTACAGCTTGTAAACCTTACGCTGCTCAGCAGCCGTCACCGTCCCTCCGCTGCGGGGTATTGGCGGTTTCTTATCCGCAAGGCTTACTAAATACAAATATAAGTAAATTATATAGCTTTCAATTTGTATCTTTGAAATATTGAACACAGTTTCATCCGTTTATAATTTTATATTTCGGTCGGATGGAAGTCGCCATTATAATCATTCTCGTGTGTATTAAAGATTTTAGTATGGCTCGTTTCATCCGTTTATAATTCATTCGCCCTGATATCAGGCTTTTAAAAATCCTATTTAACATAATATTTTTCTTTTTTTTTTCAAAAACATTGTCCCTTTTTCTTGATAAAAAGGGACGGAAAAATCAAGGCTTACATAAAAATATTATCCATCTCTTTGCAAAGCATAAGTTCGACCGGGTGATCTTCGAACAAGTTCTCA
>JAYEOD010000106.1:0-4360 GCA_034722575.1 Bacteroidota bacterium
ATAGTAAAAAAGGTATTAAAGAAGTTGAGGCTGATATTGTTCTTTCGGCAGTTGGTATTACAGCTAATATCGAAAATATAGGTCTCGAAGAGGTTGGGGTTAAAACCGAGCAAGGTAAAATTATTGTCGATGAATATTATAATACTAATATAGAAGGCGTATATGCTATTGGAGATATTATCCCGGGACCGGCATTAGCTCATTTAGCATCGCACGAAGGAATTACTTGCGTAGAAAAAATTGCAGGGTTAAATCCTGAAACTATCGATTATACTAATATCCCCGGAAATACATACACTTCTCCTGAAGTTGCATCTGTTGGAATGACAGAAAAACAAGCTACAGAAGCCGGATATGAAATAAAAGTTGGGAAATTTCCATTCACAGCATCAGGAAAAGCTAAAGCAAGCGGAAATACCGACGGTTTTGTGAAAGTTATTTTTAATGCTAAAGATAATCAGTGGCTGGGAGCTCATATGGTTGGTGATAACGTAACTGAAATGATAGCAGAAGCTGTAGTAGCTCGTAAAAAAGGAATAACAGCACACGAAATAATCAAAGCAATACATCCTCATCCAACTATGTCGGAAGCCGTAATGGAAGCCGTTGCAGCAGCTTATGGTGAGGTGATTCATCTTTAAAATTATTTGTCCGATGATTTCGCTGATTCCACTGATTTTTTTATCATCGAATTATGCGAATTCACCCCGTGTAATAATGTCTTCAAAAATTTTCATGAAAAAATTAATATATATTACACAGGGTAATCTAATTTTTTAAATCCACTGCGTGGATTTGTAATTTTGCTTGGCAGGGTGCTATTGATAAAAAAAATTATATTTACAATTACAACTTGTTTAAATAATAAGCTTATTTTTGCTACGATTCTTTTGTGTGGTTGCATTAAAGGAATCGCTTTAAAATAAAAAAAAATATTATGGAGATAATACAAACCGAAATACCTGCCGTACAAATTATTAAACCTACAGTTTTTGAGGATTCGCGAGGATATTTTTTCGAGTCGTACAACAAAGAGAAATTTCTTGCTAGCGGAATAGACCAAAATTTTGTTCAGGATAACGAATCAAAATCTATGAAAGGAGTATTACGCGGACTGCATTTCCAAAAACCGCCTTTTGCACAAGGTAAATTAGTGCGAGTAATGAAGGGGGCTGTGCTTGATGTAGCTGTTGATTTGCGTAAAATGTCTCCTACTTATGGTAAATGGACTTCTGTAGTACTTACCGAACATAATAAATGGATGTATTGGGTGCCACCGGGTTTTGCTCATGGTTTTGCTACTCTGGAGGATAATACTGTTTTCTTTTATAAGTGTACTAATGTGTATAATAAAGCATCAGAAGGAAGTATTAGATGGGATGACCCTGATTTAGGTGTAGATTGGAGTATTGACAGTCCTATCTTATCTGATAAAGATAAAATTGCACCACTGTTTAAAGATTTTATTAGTCCGTTTTAATTATTTTTATTCGCAGATTTCGCAGATTTTTTTATCATCGAATTATGCAAATTATACGAATTTTTTAAATCCACTGACGTGGATTTGTGACTTTGCTTGGCAAGGGAGCTGTTTAAATAATATTAGACTTACACCAAGATTCATCTTGGTGTAAGTCTTTATCGTCCAGCATTATTTATACATTTTAAGTTGATTTTCAACTGGCGTTGCATTTTTTATAATAAAAAAATCTGCGTTGCTCAATCTTAACCTTATTCAATCAATCATTCAATCTCTTTCCGAAGCAAAAGCGAAGGGGAAAATTTCAACCTTAATCTAAAAATAAAACCACCTCAATTTACGCATCTCGAAAAATCGATGTAAATTTGCAGATTATTTTGAAACAGGTTTTTAATGAGTGATATAGCAGAACAAAAGATTGTTGATTTAGTAGGGGATCAAAACATTGAGGTATTAGGAGCTCGGGTTCATAATTTAAAAAATATTGATGTTATTATACCTCGAAATAAACTTGTTGTTATAACAGGTTTGAGTGGTAGCGGAAAATCTTCGTTGGCATTTGATACTATTTATGCCGAAGGACAGCGCAGATATATGGAGACATTTTCGGCTTATGCGCGTAACTTTCTTGGTACTATGGAGCGCCCTGATGTGGATAAAATAAATGGATTAAGTCCTGTTATTGCCATAGAACAAAAAACCACCAACAGAAATCCCCGCTCTACGGTTGGTACCAGTACCGAGATATACGACTTTTTAAGACTTCTTTATGCCAGAACTGCCGATGCTTATTCGCATGTTTCGGGCAAAAAGATGATAAAATATACCGAAGAACAAATCATCGATCTTATCATAAAAAAATTCGACGATAAAAAAGTTTTAATGCTTGCTCCAATGGTAAAAGGGCGTAAAGGACATTACCGGGAGCTTTTTGATAGGATAATAAAACAGGGCTTTTTAAAAGCACGTATCGATGGTAAGGTAAGAGAAGTTGAGCCGGGTATGAAAGTGGATAGATACAAGGTTCACGATATTGAGACTGTTATAGATAAAATAAAAATTGATCCGGAAAAAAGAAAGCGAATTAATGAAGCAGTAAAAACCGCCATGAAATATGGTAAAGGTTCTATTATGGTTTATGATATAGAAACAGAACAGGCTCATCACTTTAGTAAAGCTTTGATGTGTCCTGTTTCCGGAATATCATATCCCGAACCGGAACCAAATTCTTTCTCTTTTAACTCTCCTTACGGAGCGTGTCCTAAATGTAATGGACTGGGAAGTATTTCGGAAATCGACATAAACAAAATTATTCCTAATAAAGAGCTTAGCACAAACAAAGGGGGATTAGCTCCTTTAGGAGAGTACAAAAATAACTGGGTTTTTCAACAAATAGAGGCTATAGGGAAAAAGTATAATTTTACATTAAATACTCCTGTTGGGATGATTCCCGAAAAGGCGATGGATATTATTTTGTACGGGTCGAACGAAATAATAGAGATTAAAAATGACTATGCCGGAGTAACATCATCATACGCATTAAATTTTGAGGGGATTATCCGATTTATCGAAAACCAAAATAATACTTCAAAATTGAAAAATATTAATAAATGGGCACGCAGTTTTATGAATCATATTACTTGTCCTGTTTGTAACGGCGGGCGTTTAAAGCAAGAATCTCTTCAGTTTAAACTTGATAATAAAAATATTTCTCAGTTAGCTGAGATGGATTTAACAAATTTAAAACAATGGCTTGATGATGTAGAAGAGCGCATCGACAGTAAAAAAGTAAAGATCGGTCATGAAATAATAAAAGAGATAAAAACAAGAATTACGTTTTTATTGGAGGTTGGATTAGACTATCTTACTCTAAACCGTACTTCAAGAAGCCTTTCCGGTGGCGAATCGCAGCGTATTAGGTTGGCAACGCAAATTGGGTCGCAGTTGGTTGGTGTATTATATATTCTTGATGAACCAAGTATTGGATTGCATCAAAAAGATAACCAACGACTGATTGCATCATTAAAACGGTTGTGCGATATTGGTAATTCTGTTATTGTTGTAGAGCACGATAAAGATATGATTATTGCTGCCGATCATGTTATAGATATAGGACCGGGAGCAGGAAAACATGGAGGAGAAATTGTTGCACAGGGTTCTCCTGAAAAAATGTTTTCGTATAACTCATTAACCGGACAATATCTTAATAAAAAGAGAGGGATTGAAATACCGCAGAAACGTCGTCCCGGAAACGGAAAAAATATTTTTGTTTTTGGTGCTACAGGACATAATTTGCAAAATGTAGATTGTGCTATTCCTTTAGGACAATTGGTTTGTGTAACAGGAGTGTCGGGAAGCGGAAAATCATCGTTAATAAATGAAACATTATACCCTATTTTAAATAGGATATTTTATCGTGCCGAAAAAAAGCCTTTGCCATATAAAAGTATCGAAGGAGTTTCGAATATCGACAAAATAATAGAGATAAATCAATTGCCAATTGGCCGCACACCACGCTCTAATCCGGCTACTTATACCGGTGTTTTTGATGACATTCGTAAATTGTATGCTCAATTGCCCGAAGCAAAAATAAGAGGATACAAGCCGGGTAGATTCTCTTTTAATGTAGCGGGAGGGCGTTGCGAGACATGCAAAGGCGCCGGATTGCGCATTATTGAAATGAATTTTTTACCGGATGTTTATGTTCCTTGTCAGGATTGCCAAGGAAAACGCTATAACCGCGAAACACTGGAAGTGCGTTACAAAGGAAAATCGATTACTGATGTATTGAATATGACAATAAATCAGGCAGTGGAATTTTTTAGCAATATCCCTTCCATCCTGAAAAAGATAAAAACAATACAAGAGGTAGGATTAGGA
>JAYEOD010000107.1:0-4344 GCA_034722575.1 Bacteroidota bacterium
ATAAAAGAGGCTGTCTCCATAAGGGTCGATTCAAACAAGATTGATGAACTGATAAATATAGTTAGCGAATTAGTAACTGTTCAAGCAAGGCTTAATTTGCTTTCCGAAAATTCTGTGGATTCCGAATTGAAAGATGTTTCTGAAGCTATTGAAAAAATAACAAGAAATTTGAGAAATAATGCTTTTGAAATAAGTCTTGTTGCCATAAAAAGTATTAAAATTCGTTTTAGCCGACTTGTACGAGATTTATCGATGGAGCTGAATAAAAATATTGTTTTTGAAACAAAGGGCGACGAAACTGAACTCGATAAAAGTATTGTTGAAAAATTAACAGATCCTTTATTGCATATTTTTAGGAATTGTATAGATCATGGTATTGAAAGCGAAAAAGAGAGGTTAGCTGCCGGAAAACCTGCTGTAGGAACAATTCTTATGAATTCATATTATTCCGGATCTGAAGTGCATATACGTATTCAAGACGATGGGAGAGGGATTGATCCTGATAAAATAAAACAGAAAGCTATTGATAAAGCTGTTATTGCAAAAAATACTGACCTGTCGAAACATCAAATTTTTGATCTGCTTTTTATTCCGGGCTTTTCTACAGCTAAAACTGTCTCTGATGTGTCAGGGCGTGGTGTTGGAATGGATGTGGTAAAGAAAAAAGTATCTCAATTAAGAGGTGTTGTTGATATTGATTCGGAATTAGGAAAAGGAACTTCTATTACCATTAAACTCCCCCTAACTCTTTCAATAATAGATGGATTGCTCGTTTCTATTGATAACATACATTATATTTTACCAATGTCGTATGTTGATAAAATATATCCGGTTACTAAAAAAGCGATTAATGAGTCGTATAATAATATTATAGTATTTGATGGTGAACAGATTCCTTTTCTTTATCTTAGAGATGAATTTGGTTATCCTGATAACTGTTCTGAATTTCAGCAAGCTGTGGTTGTTATCTACGAAAAAAAGAAAATAGCACTTATTGTTGATAATGTAGATAGAGAATTTCAGGCTGTAATAAAATCTCTCGGAGAACATTATAAAAATCAACAATATTTCTCCGGAGCCTCTATTCTTGGCGATGGTTCTATTGCTTTGATTTTGGATACAAATAAAATTATTGAAGAATTTACTAGCTAAAAATAATTAAATATCATTGAGTATGGAAGACGAAAAAAAAGTATCAATAGATTCCTATCTGACTTTTAAGTTGGGGAAGGAGCTTTTTGCTGCTAATGTTGAGAAGGTTCTACATATTTTGGCTATACCTGAAATCACAAGAGTTCCTAATGCTCCAACTTATATGATGGGGGTAATTAATTTTCGTGGAAAAGTATTGCCTGTCATTGAGACAAGTAAAAAATTTAATATGGATGATACTGTAATCACTTCTTCTACTTGTATTATTGTTATTGAAATACCTAAAGGTGATGAAATAATACAAATTGGAGCTGTAGTAGATTCTGTTAGTGATGTTTTGCAAATTTCAGAGAAAGATATTCAGCCATCACCAAATATTGGCGAAAAATATCAATCTAATTTTATTGAAGGAATGATAGAGCATAATAAGCAGTTTATTATTCTGCTTAATATGGAAAATGTTTTTTCTACTGATGAATTGGTTGATATTGACGATAATAGTAATACCAAATACGTATTGAAATGATCGATAAAAAAATTGAATTATTTTTTTCTTGTTCGCGATTAAAAATCAAAAAAATTATAAACATATGAAAAATATTAAAATAGTAAATTTTCTTTTAATAGTAGGGATTATTATTGCGTTGGGATTCTTTTATGTGGGTTATACTTCGTTAAAAGAACTTGATAATTCAAACAAACAGTTAAAAGCTATGTATGCGGATAGGGTCGTTCCTGCTGAGCAGTTAAATTATGTTTTTTCCGGTTATATATTTAATATTGTAAATGTATATAGGGAGCTCTTAAGAGGAGATAGAAAATGGAATGAAGCTATTAAAGAGATTAATATAATTGGCTCCGATTTGAATAAAAACTGGAATGCATATCTATCTACCGAATTGACTGAGAAAGAGGCTGGAATTATTTCAAATATTAAAGCAAATAAGCAAGATGCTGATAGGGCAGTTGGACAGTTGATTGAACTTATGGAAAATAAAGATACTTTAGGTTTAGTTGAGTATTCTACTAAAAAGTATGTTTATGAATTAAGACCTTTTCTGAACGGAATAGTAGAGTTAGTTCAGCTTCAAAAAAATATTGCAAGTGAATTAGCAGCAGAATCTGAGCTCGAGTATAAAGGAACGAGAAATGTTATTATTGTTAGTAATATAGGCATAGTACTAATTGTTTTTATCTTTTTTATTATTCTAACTCTCAGAGTAAAAAGAAAAGTAAAAACAGTTACTAATGTAATAGAGTTGCTTGCTAAAGGCGATTTAAGGGTTAATATAGATGAAAAGGATTTGTCGAAAGATGAGTTTGGTATTATTTTAAGTTACCTTAAAATAATGAATGAAAAGTTTGTTGAGGTAATGGCAATTGTTAGCGATTCTGCCGAAAATGTCTCTTCAGCCGGTGTTGAACTTAGTTCTAGTTCACAAATGCTTTCTCAGGGAAATAGCGAGCAAGCCTCTGCTGTAGAAGAGGTCTCCTCTTCTATGGAAGAGATGGCGGGTAGTATTGAGCAGAATACAGAAAATTCTAAGAATGCAGAAGAAATTACTAATAGCGCTGCCGATAAAATGGAAGAGGGACAGAAAAAGGTTTTGCATACAGTAGAGTCGATGAAAGTTATTGCTGATAAAATTTCTGTTATTAGTGATATTGCTTTTCAAACAAATATCCTTGCGTTAAATGCAGCTGTTGAAGCAGCACGTGCCGGCGAGCATGGAAAAGGATTTGGCGTGGTAGCTGCCGAAGTTGGTAAATTAGCTGATAGAAGTAAAATGGCTGCAATAGAAATTGATGAATTAACAAAAAAAGGGGTGCTTAATGCAGAGGATTCTAGTGAGTTGCTTAAAAAGTTAGTCCCCGAGGTATTAAAATCTTCTCAACTTGTACAAAATGTAGCCCAAGCTAGTGAAGAGCAAAATTCTGGCGCCGAACAAATTAATAAGGCAATGCAGGAAATGAATAATATTACTCAGCAAAATGCAGCTTCTGCCGAAGAGATGGCTACAAGTGCCGAAGAGTTGTCTTCAATGGCTGAAAATCTTTCTGATGTAGTGGGATTTTTTATTCTTGATAATCAAAGAAAAAAAAGAAAAGTTAAAAAAACAAAAAATGTAGTAAAGCAAATTCCTCACAAAACTAAAAAATTCGAAGCTAGCAATAGAGGTTTTGATATTGACCTTGATGAAGAGAGTGATTCGGAATATGAAAGATTTTAATTGGTGTTATGCAGAATAGAAATTTTAAAAAACTCACTATGTCGAAAAAAGATTTTAATCGACTTAGTGAGTTTATAACTTTTAAATTTGGTATTAAATTACCTGAAAATAAAAAGGTGCTTCTCGAAAGTCGCTTGAGAAAAAGGGTTCTTGAATTGGGGTTCGAGAGTTATTCTCAATATACTAATCATCTATTTACTGATGATGGTTTACAAAACGAAATAGTAGAGATGATTGATAGAGTTTCGACTAATAAAACAGATTTTTTTCGCGAAGAGCAGCATTTTTACTTTTTAAAAGAAAATATTTTACCTCGCTTTTATAAAAACACACCTAATAAAAAATTTAAAGTTTGGAGCGCAGGATGTTCTAGCGGCGAAGAAGCATATACCATAGCTATTGTTCTGGAAGAATTTGCTCTTGAAAATGTCGGATTCGATTATGAAATAATGGGAACAGATATTTCGCAAAGTGTTTTAAAAAAATCTGCTGTTGCAGTTTATCCCGAAAAACGAATTGATGATATCTCTTTATCTATAAAGAAAAAATATTTTTTGGTGGTTTCTTCGTCGGGAAAAGAATAATTGAGTTTTAAATAAAATGATTAAAAAATACAATAAGTTGATTAGAGATAAAATCTTGGAAATTATTGAAGATGCCGGAGAAAAACCTTACTGGCGGCTTTTGAATAAAAAAGAATACCTAACAGAGATAAAAAAGAAGGTTTTAGAAGAAGCAAAAGAATTAAATCAGGCTAAAACCAAAAAAGAGACGATTAGTGAAATGGTGGATATTCAAGAATTAATTGATGTGCTGTCTTTAAAACTCGGGTTAAAGAAAGCCCGGGTTAAAAAATTGCAGAGAATGAAAAACAAAAAAAGAGGAGGCTTTGAAAAGAAACTGTTTTTAATGAAAACTGAAACAAAACCGGGAAAATGAAAGCGGTGATAGATACCAATCT
>JAYEOD010000108.1:0-4342 GCA_034722575.1 Bacteroidota bacterium
TAAGTAGCACCGTTACTAATTCTGAAATTGCTAATATTATGGACAAGCACTAAATTAGTTCAACTCTTTTTTAAGATATTTAAGGATTATATTTAAAAGAGAGTCTTAATTTTTTGTAATTTTATCATTAATATGAAACAAACTAACCCAGAACTTGTCTTAGCAAACGATTTTGTACAATATACTAATCGTAATATTTTCCTTACCGGAAAAGCCGGTACAGGTAAAACAACTTTTTTGCATAACTTAAAAAGCACATCTAATAAACGGATGGTTGTAGTAGCTCCAACCGGTGTGGCTGCAATAAATGCCGGAGGAGTGACTATACATTCCTTTTTTCAAATGCCATTCGGCCCTATTATTACTAAACAAGTGGCGGGAGAAAACTCGCCCAGCGTAACACCCGGACTGGCAAATAAATTCAATGGGACAAAAATAAATATTATCAAGTCGCTCGATCTGCTTGTTATCGATGAAATAAGTATGGTACGTGCCGATTTGCTCGATGGTATCGACGAAGTACTTAGACGTTATAAAGACAAACATCTTCCTTTTGGCGGTGTTCAGCTACTTATGATTGGCGATCTTCAACAGCTTGCTCCTGTTGTAAAATCGGATGAGTGGCGGATATTAAGTCCTTACTACAAAAATTTTTTCTTTTTCCAAAGCAAGGCTCTGCAAGAGTCGAAAGCTGTAAGCGTGGAGTTAAAATACATTTATCGTCAAAAAGACCAATATTTTATTAAAATATTAAACGAAGTTCGTGACGATAAACTCTCTGAGGCTTCTGTAAAAGAACTAAATAAAAGATATATCCCTGATTTTAATCCACAAAAAAAAGATGGATATATTACATTAACAACACACAATAGTAATGCACAGCGCATAAATGATCGGGAGTTAAAAAAATTAAAAGAAGCAACTTTTTCAAATATAGCTAATGTTACCGGAAAATTCTCTGAACACTCCTATCCTACCGACTATAAACTATCGTTGAAAAAAGGTGCTCAGGTAATGTTTGTAAAAAATGATGAATCGTACGAAAAACGTTATTATAATGGTAAAATTGGTGTCGTTACCACTATTACAGACACAAATATCTATGTAAAATGTAAAGGCGATGAATCTTCTATAGAGGTAAGTAAAATGACATGGGACAACCTTAAATACTCGATAGATGAAAAGACAAAAGAGATAAAAGAGGAGATTGTAGGGACTTTTGAACAGTATCCATTACGACTGGCATGGGCAATTACCATTCATAAAAGTCAGGGCTTAACATTCGAAAAAGCTATTATAGATGCTCATGCAGCTTTTGCTCACGGTCAAACTTATGTTGCTTTAAGCAGATGCAAATCGCTAGAAGGACTTGTTTTAAGCAGTAAAATATCTACCAAAGGAATTATTTGCGATTTAGAAGTAAAAAAATTTAATACTAGAGTAAAAAATCATCAACCGGATAAAAATCAATTGGAAGAGTCGAAAAAGATTTATCATCTGTTTTTGCTTAACGAGATGTTTGATTATCACGCTATTCAGTATCAAATAAAACGTTGTATTAAGATACTGTACGAAAATAAAAATAATTTTCAGGGTGATTTATTAGAACATCTTAATGAAGTAAAACCCAAAATTGATAAAGCTTTTATTGAAGTGGCAAATAAATTTTCGTTTCAGATGAAACGACTTATGACAGATATTAGTATTGAAAATAATGCACCACTGCAAGAAAGAATTAAAAAGGCGAGTGAGTATTTTTTAGAGCATACTGAGAAAGAGTTAGTAGAACTATTTGAAAACAGCTCTTTTGTAACTGATAATAACGCAACTGAGAAGTTAATTAATCAGTGCGCAAAAAAAATCGAGGCGGCTGTTATTATTAAACAAGAGTGTTTAAAAGACTGTATTAAGGGATACGAAGTAGAACGTTTTGCAAACGTACGCGCTAAAGCGGCTCTAAAAAAGCCAAAATTAAAAATAAGAACTAAAATTGTTACAAAAGATATAGTAACCAATCATCCGGTATTATATCGTCAATTACAAGAGTGGCGCGAATTACGTGCAGAAAAAGACGATGTAGCACCAAATAGCATCATTACGCAAAAAATTGTTGTAGCAGTCACAAACAATCTGCCTACTACAACACAGGAGTTAAAAAATATTAAGGGAATTGGTAAAAAAAAGCTGATTGAATACGGCAGCGATATTTTAGAGATAGTGGTAGCATTTAAAAATTGATATCACATATTTTGTTTAGTTACCTTTGCTGCTTATTAATAAATTAAAGTATTATGGATTTTAAAAAATATTATACCATTCCCGGAACACCTGAGGAGGTTTATCTTGCTATAACCACTCCCCTTTCAATAAAGTTATGGTCTGGAGATGATGCTGTGATGTCAACAGAGCCGGGTTCTGAGTTCTCGCTGTGGGAAGAGACTATTGTGGGAAAAAATCTCGAGTTTGAATATGGAAAGAAAATTGTACAACAATGGTACTTTGGCGATGACTCAGAAGACTCTATAGTAACCATACTTCTTCATAAACATAAAAATGGCACTTCCGTAGAACTACGTCATGTAAACATTCCTGATGATGATTATGAGGATATTGTAGATGGCTGGAATGGTTTATATTTTGGTTCGTTATTTGAGTTTTTTAATGAATAAAAGAGTAGACTCGATTTTTTTTCATTTGTAATGTTTGTTTGAGTTAAAAAGTTGCTTTTTTCGCATTTTTTAACTCAAAATCATTTATTGGGTACAGATTATTGGTTTTATTAAAGCATATACAAGGCAAAATATACACTTCAAACCTAATACTACCACCGGAAACAAAAAAAAAACAAAAAAAAATCCGGTTTTATCTCTCTGAAATCTAAAGAGTTCTAACAGCGTAAAGGCTTTTCTCTATTTTCTGTGAGAAAAAGTGTTTGCATATTAAAAAAGTCGTTCTATATTTGCAACCGCTTTGAACGTTATTACACATTATGAGAATGCCGATGTAGCTCAGTTGGCCAGAGCAGCTGATTTGTAATCAGCCGGTCGGCGGTTCGAATCCGTCCATCGGCTCAATTCATTTTTTTGAAACGAGCCATATTCAAAGTTTTAATATACATGACGATGATTATAATGGCGACTTCCATCCGACCGATGGAAAAAAATTATAAACGGATGAATTGAGAAAAAATTATCGGGGAGATTCCAGAGCGGTCAAACGGGACAGACTGTAAATCTGTTGGCTCAGCCTTCGAAGGTTCGAATCCTTCTCTCCCCACTCGATAATTTGTAATAACATCATAAGCATGCGGGAGTAGCTCATCTGGTAGAGCGACAGCCTTCCAAGCTGTAGGTGGCGAGTTCGAGCCTCGTTTCCCGCTCTTTAAAGTTCTTTTATTTATTTTTGCCGATGTAGCTCAGTTGGCCAGAGCAGCTGATTTGTAATCAGCCGGTCGGCGGTTCGAATCCGTCCATCGGCTCAATTCATTTTTTGAAACGAGCCATATTCAAAGTTTTAATATACACGACAATGATTATAATGGCGACTTCCATCCGACCGATGGAAAAAAATTATAAACGGATGAATTGAGAAAAAATTATCGGGGAGATTCCAGAGCGGTCAAACGGGACAGACTGTAAATCTGTTGGCTCAGCCTTCGAAGGTTCGAATCCTTCTCTCCCCACTCTATGATTTAAAAAAAACCTGCGTTTTGCGCAGGTTTTTTTTTGCCTATTACTTTTTTACCCCTCATTTTTTTAAGCAATACCTTTTTTTGTTATTTTTGGAGTTACAACAAATGTGATAATAAAAATTATGTTGTACACCCCAAAAATTTATAACCGTAAATCAATTCGATTAAAAGGATATGATTATTCGCAAAAGGGGCTGTATTTTATTACCGTTTGTGTTCAAAATCGTTTGCATTTATTTGAAAATGTTGTGAACAAAATAATGAAATTAAATGACGCCGGTAAAATGGTTGAAAAATGGTATTGGGAATTGGAAAATAAATATCCAAACATAAAAAAACTGAATTAATTACGAATTACGAATGAATAAACAAATCGAAAAAGAAAAATATTATGTTAAATAGGATTTTTAAAACATTGATAATCAGGACAAGCAAATTATAAACGGATGAACCGAGCCATACTAAAACTTTTAATACACACGAGAATGATTATAAATGTGCAGCTCCATCCGACAAATAAAAACTAAATTAATTACGAATTACGAATGGCGAATTACGAATGGCGAATGAAAAATTGAATGATTGAAAGAATAAACAAATCGACAAAAAAATATTATGTTAAATAGAAATCTTAATGCCTTGATATCAAGG
>JAYEOD010000109.1:0-4339 GCA_034722575.1 Bacteroidota bacterium
TATAGGTACTGCTCTTAGTATTGCGTTATATATTGTGGGTTTTGCCGAGAGTTTTTTGGCTATAGATGCCATTCGCGATTTTTGTCATTTAGGAAAATCACCCGATGATATTAGGATTGTTGGAACTGTTGTTATTTTATTACTTGTAATTATTGCTTTTATTAGCACTTCATTAGCTTTAAAGGTTCAATATTTTGTTTTAGCTGCTATAGCTTTATCTCTGGTTTCTATTTTTGGAGGTTTATTTACTAAGACCTCTTTTTCTCCCGATACAAGTATAATGCTTCCCTTTGCGGATGGCGTGTCGTTGGAAGTCGTCTTTGCCATTTTCTTTCCTGCTGTAACAGGATTTACTGCCGGAGTGGCTATGTCGGGCGATTTAAAGAATCCAAATAAATCTATTCCTCGAGGAACAATGTATTCGATAATTGTTGGGTTGATAATTTATATCGTTTTGGCTATTGCTTTGGCTGTTTTTGTAAAAAGAGATATTCTGATAAATGATACTGATTTTCTTTTAAAGGTGGCATTATATGCTCCATTGGTAGTAGCAGGAATATGGGGCGCTACTCTCTCTTCGGCATTGGGAGGTATATTGGGCGCACCACGTATTTTGCAAGCTATTTCTAAAGATCGACTTATTCCAAAAATATTTGGTAAAGGGCATGGAGTGAGTGATGAACCAAAAAATGCACTTGTTTTATCTTTTATAATTGCTGAAGGTGGTATTTTAATGGGCGATTTAAACGCTATTGCCAGTGTTGTTACAATGTTTTATTTGGCAGCATATGGTTTTATTAATCTTGCTTATGTACTCGAAAAATGGGCTAGTTCCGATTTTCGTCCAACTTTTACTGTCCCAAAATGGATAGGTGTAGCTGGTTTTGTAGCTAGTTTTGCTGTAATGTTTAAGTTGGATACTATTGCCATGATAGTGGCATTGTTAATAATGTTTTTGATATATATTACTCTTAAAAGAAAGGAGTTGAAATTTGACTTTGGTGATGTATGGCAAAGTGTGTGGTCCACTTTAGTACGCGATTCGTTGCATAAGATGGATGTTAATAAGCTTGAAGATAGAAATTGGAGACCAAATATAATTCTGTTTTCCGGTCATAAAAAAGTACGTCATCACTTAATAGATTTTGGTAAGATGTTGGTTGGTCAGCATGGGTTTTTATCTGATTTTGAGCTGATAGAAAATCGTGATAAGACATCTATACTACCTAAATGGCAAAAAGTTGTTCAAACAAATGATAATAAAAAAGATGCTATAACAGGAGTTTTTACTCGTCGCGAGAGTTGTAATGATATTTATGATGGGATAGTCTCTATTTCCAGATATTATGGTTTTTCGGGTGTTGAACCAAATACTGTTATGCTGGGATGGGGACGTCATACCGATAATCCTATAAAGTTTGTCGAAATGGTACAAAATCTTACTCGTTTAGATCTTAATATTTTAATGATGGATTACGACGCTAGAGTTGGATTTGGAAAATATAAAACAATTGATATCTGGTGGAGAGGAAGTAATAATAATGGGAATTTCTCTCTGGCAATAGTTCGTTTTTTATGGTTATCAGAAGAGTTTAGAGATGCGAATGTAAGATTATTGATAATTAATCATGACAATGATAAAAAAATACAGATAGAGCAGCGCGCTAATGATATCCTTTCTACAATGCGATTGCGTGCAGAATTGAAGGTGATAAATAACGAAATTGAAAAACGCTCTTTTTACGATATTATTGAAGCAGAATCGTTAAATACCGACCTTACTTTTTTAGGTATTCCAGATGTAGAGATTGGTAGCGAATTAGAATATGTATCAAAAATAAATGCTTTATGTAAAGATATTGGGACTGTTGTTTTGGTAAAAGCCTCATCTAATTTTAAAGAAATTGATCTGGGTGTAGACTCTGCTGCAATAAAATTAGAAAATAAGATAAAACCTGTTATAGGGAATGATAGTGGAAAAACCACTCTTGTGAAAATCGAAAACAGTACTCTTTCGTATGCTGTAAAACAGTTTTCGACACAGCTTAAAGAGGTTACTGATGAGATTACTGATGTGCATTTGATGAAATTGTTTAATTATCAGGATGAATTATTACACTCGTATTTTAATATTATTGAAGAGGTTTTTCTGAAATTAAAAGATGAAACGAGCCCGATTCAAAATTTTAATATACATAACAATGATTGTAATAGCGACTTCCATCCGACCAATAAAAAACAATCATTAACGGATGAAATTGTAGAAGAGAAAGGCTTGACTAAAGAGTATCATGTAATATTATATCGAATTAAGAAACTTTTGCTTCATCATCAGAATGAAATAGGAACAATTCAAAAGCATAAATTAGAAGAGATTAGGGGGCTTCTTATAAAAAAGGTTTATAATGTAATTGCCGGACAGGCAGAGAAGATAGAGATCTCTGTGCCTTATAAGAAATATGAGTTTGATGCTGATGATTCTTTTGGAATAAAAATTTATAAGACCAAACAAAAGCTTATTTCCGGTGTTTCAAAACAACCTGTTAAGTATAATGTGCATTTCCGAAAATTGCTTTATAATCATAGTCAACAAAAAAAGTGGGGTGTTGTAACAGAGCTTTTCGAGCAGTGGGGAATAGTTAATATTCAATTTTTTGTTGAGTTTGGAAAACTTGTTGATAAAGTAGCTAAAGGATTTATTAAAATAGAGAACGGTATTGATATTACTGCCGAAGATATTAGTGCCGAGTATGAAATGTTTAAGGTAGATTTTGCTAAGTTGCACGAATTGAATATCGAATCTTATAATAATCTGTCTCAATATGTTAAAGAGGAGTATGTTGGCTTTGAGAATAGTTTGAGCACTAATTTAAATAAGTTGAGGATTAATTTATTTATACCAAAAATATCGTATAAAAATGTAAATATAAAAACGCAACAAACAGCTTTAATACCCGAGAAATGGTATCAAAATCAGAATCTTATCTTAAACAATCTCTATTTAAAGGTTGTGTTATTTGAATTTTCTGATAATTTGAAGAGGATTTTTTATGATACAGTATCTGATATGCAGAATATTATAAAAAGAGATTTTCTTGATATAGTAGCAGATTTTGATAGTGTGTTAAATGAAAAAGAGCTGAAAACTGAAAAGATAAAAGAGTATATAGCTGAGAATGACTTTACTATAGGTCAAATAAAAGTAAAACTTAAAGATAGCTTAGAGAGCTTTTTTAGAAGAGTACGTAATGCTTCGAGCAGTTTTCCCGAACATATTATATTAATGTCGGAGGAGGCGTTTAATAATTATTATACTCAACAGTTTGGCGATGCTGAGACAAAAGATGTATTTGTTAGTCGTTTAATTAATTATATATCGCAAAAAGAAATTATTAATCCGCTACAGGAATATATTACTGACACCACTTCGGAATTAGAAAAAAATTCAAAGAGAATTCGTGATCTTATAAAGCAAATAACCTTTGGTATATCTGATGAAAAAAGTGAGTCGGATTTAAAAAATAGTGTCGATAGTAATGTAAATATCGATATAGAGAAGAAAAGTCTTAGTGAAGAGTTGAAAAAGATTTCAATTCAGATTGCTCTTATGGAGAATTTTTTTAGAGATAGAATTTCTGTCTTAGAATCGGTATTAACACTGACTTCCTTTACAAAAAATATCCAAAATTTAACTCAATATGTAAAGGAGCAGGAGAGTAAGGAGCGTCGTTATAAAATGCGAGAATATTTAACAAAGGCAGATAAAATATTACGAACTCAAATTAGTCAGATATGGTATAGGGGTAGTAAAGGTATATTGCTGGCTCGTAGATTAAAAAATCAGGGAAAAAATAGAGAGACTAGAGTTGAAGATCTTCTCTCTATCAGAAATAGTCTGTTTGTATCTAAAAATATGTTAGCTAAAGTGCCTTTTTATTATCAGCAATTATTTATACGAAAACAGTATTATTTAGACGAGTTTTGGGTTGGTAGGAGTAGGGAGCTGAGTCAAGCAAAAAAGGCTTTCGATAATTATGATAATGGATTTAAAGGTGCTTTATTGGTGCTGGGAGAGAGAAATTCGGGACGTAGTTTCTTTGCGCAATATACTGCTAAAAAATATGCTCCTAAAGTTAATATTTATACAGTATATACGCCATATTCGGGTTCTTTATCAGTAAACCGGTTTAAAGCGCAATTGCAAAGAGTTCTTGATAAAACAGGTTCATATGATGAGATGTTTTTAAATCTAGAAACCGGTTCTGTAGTTATTTTTGATGATATAGAATTATGGTGGGAAAAAAGTAAACATGGCGATGTTGTTATAAGAGAGATTGCC
>JAYEOD010000110.1:0-21467 GCA_034722575.1 Bacteroidota bacterium
TTCGAAGATCACCCGGTCGAACTTATGCTTTGCAAAGAGATGGATAATATTTTTATGTAAGCCTTGATTTTTCCGTCCCTTTTTATCAAGAAAAAGGGGCAATGTTTTTGAAAAAAACAAAGAAAAATATTATGTTAAATAGAAATCTTAATGCCTTGATATCAGGGCAAACAAATTATAAACGGATGAAGCTATCACAAATTGGAGAATTTGGAATAATAGAAAAAATAATAGAACCTAATTTTAGAAAGCTGCTTGGCGAAAATCAGTTCGGAATAGGAGATGACTGCGCTATAATGGAGCTGGATAAATCGTTATATCAAATAGTTACTACCGATTTATTGATTGAAAATACTCACTTTACTCGAGATAAAATTTCTGCTTTCGATTTGGGGTTTAAGGCTTTGGCTGTAAATTTAAGCGATATTGCTTCTATGGGAGGTGCTCCCGTTGCCACTTTTCTTTCTGTTGGTTTTCCGGCTGATTTGGAAGTGAGCTGGGTGCAAGAATTTATGCAGGGATATCGTGATTTATCAGAAAAAGAATCTGTTCCGCTGTTGGGTGGCGACACAACCAAATCATCATCGCAAATAGTGATAAATGTTGCTGTAATAGGAAAGGTGGAGAAGGGTAAAGTGAAAAAACGTTGCGCAGCAAAATCCGGAGATATTATTTGTTCTACAAATGTATTAGGCGATTCTGCCGCAGGGTTAAGGTGTTTGCAAAATAATATAGTGGATACAGAATATGCAAAACATCTTATAAAGAGACATAATGCGCCGGTGCCGCGTGTGGCAGAAGGAAAATTTTTGTCGCAATTTAAGCAAGTACATGCTATGATGGACATCTCTGATGGTGTTTTTTCTGATATTAAGCATATACTTAAAGCTTCTAAAGTTGGAGCAAAAATTTATTGCGATAGAGTTCCAACTTCTTTATATCTTAAAACTGCTTGTAAAGAGAATAACTGGAATAAAATGGCGTTTTCTATTTCAGGAGGAGAAGATTACGAATTGCTATTTACTGTAGAGAAAGAGTTCTTTCCGTTGTTAAAAGAGAGGTTTAAGCAAGAATTTGATAGAGAGCTATTCGTTTTTGGCGAGATAATAGAAGGAGAACAAAAGGTGTTATATCTTGATGATGAAAAAGAGATAGATGTTGAGAGTGGGTTTAGGCATTTTGGTTGAAATATTTTGATGTTAAAGCGCAAGTTTAGTTTGGTAGAAGTGTCAAAAGAAAAAATAATATAGTTCTGTGAGCGACGAAAAGGGTTTAATAGAAGATCTGAAATCCGGTAATCATGGTGCTTTTAAGAAATTGGTGGAGAGTCATAAAGAAATGGTTTTTCAAGTATGTTACAATTTTCTTAATAGTGCCGATGATGCTGATGATATTGCACAGGATGTGTTTGTAGAGGTCTATAAATCTGTTGCTAATTTTCATGGTAAATCTACTCTAAAGACTTGGTTATACCGTATTGCGGTGAATAAGTCGCTGAATTTTATTAAGAAACATAAAAGAAGAACTCTTGTAGATGATTTTTCGAGTTTTAATAACGATTCTCTGAAAACTAATGATGCTTCTGAATATATTGAGTCTAAAGAACGGAAAAAGATTTTGAATAGTGCAATTGCATCATTAGCAAAAAATCAGAAAATAGCTTTTACACTTCAGAAAATAGATGATAAATCGTATAAAGAGGTGGCGGAAATTATGGATATCTCTATTTCGTCGGTAGAGTCGTTGATGTATAGAGCAAAAAAGAATCTGCAGAAAAAATTGTTGAACTATTATAAGACAATGTAATCGCAAGTTTTTTGTTTTTATTTTGTCAAAACCATAAATATAATATTATGAACTGTAAAGATTTTGAAAAAAATATGATTGATTTTATCGAAGGTGCTCTGTCTAAAGCTATGCAGATAGCAATGCAAGAGCATATTGATAATTGTAATCGTTGTAAACGTGTTTTTCAGGATGTGAAAAGTACATATTCATTGTTGGGTAATGAAGATAAACCTGAATTGAAACCATTTTTTATGACGCGATTAGAACAGCGTATAGAGAATGAAAAAGAGAACGGAATTCCTGTAGTCAGATTGCAATGGTTATATTCAACAGCAGCCGCAGCAATTGTTGTTATTGGTTTGGCTCTTGGTGTCACTATCGGAAAAAATATCTCTCCGGCACAATTGGTTGACAGTTATTCTCAGAATTCTGAAATAGAGTTTAATGATAGTGGTGAGGATTTTGGTTTGATCTCTTATAGCGATTATTCAGTTGAATCATATATTTTGGAGGAAAAAGAATGAACTATTTTGATAAAAACAGACTGATAATAGGACTTGTGATTTTTATTACTGTGATAAATTTAGCCTCTTTAGGCACAATTTTTTATATGGTAACAAATCGTGGTGCCCGCGAAATATTACCTCCCCCATTAATAATGGAGGATAGATCTTTTGATGGCGATAGGAATGAAGGAGTTGACTTTAGATTTATGGATAGCGCGCGTGCGAGATTTAGAACTCAAATGATGCCGTTACATAATGACTTGAAAAGAGTTCAGTCAGAGACGATGGTGGAGCTTAGAAAAGCTAATCCCGATTCTGTGAAACTTGACTCTTTAGCAGTGGAGTCAAGTCTTTTTTATCTGCAAATGAAAAAGAAAATGATTAATGATTTTGTGCGCCTAAATAGAAGATGTAATGTGGGAGAACGACAACGTTTAAACCGCTTTTATCAGCGTTTTATGATAGATGGAAGAAGGGAGATGAGGCGTGAAGATGAAAGAATGCAACGACGTCGTGGACGTATGCGTAATGATAATGAAAGCAGAAGACATAGAAATAGATTTTAAAATATTGCCTTAAATATCGATATAAATTGTATTAAAACTGCATAGAAATTCTTAGCTTTGCCGCAGATAATCAGATGGATACGCCTCCTATTGTTATTTGATTAACAATGAGGTGTTTATATTTTTTTACTTTGTATAAGAAGATGGTATGGCGGAAAATTATAGCGTGAGAAAAGAGGAGGGGTTCTTGGAAAAGAGCACTGATTTTGCTTTTGATAAGGTCTCTAAAGAGGTGTTTCGTACTCATCTTCACGAAAATTGTGATTTATTGAATATTGCTGAACCTATTATAGAAAAAATATTTTGCTCGTTAAAAAGTGTTGGGTTTTCTATAATTCTTACTGATAAGGAAGGGGTGATACTTGCTGAGAGATGTTGTGATGATGTTGAGTGTAAGTTGTTGGGCATGGGGATTCGGGTTGGTAATTCGTTGTCTCAAATAGCCATTGGAAAAAATGCTATTGGAGTTGTGTTGCAAAATGACGCTCTTTCGCAGGTTTCGGAACAAGAACATGGCGACTCTTTGCTAAATGATTGGATTTGTTCTGCTGCTCCTATTCATGATATTAATGGTGAGATGATTGGTGTAATTGATATTGCAGGACATAAAAAAATGGTGCATCCGCATACCTTGAGTCTTGTGATAATTGCAGCAAAGGCTATTGAAAATAAAATAGAGAGTAATCATATTCAAAATAGGCTTTTTGATGCGCAACAGTATGCTTTTTCTATGATGAATAATTTATCGTATGGTGTATTTGCTATCGATATGCATGATTATATCCATTGGGTAAACGATACAGCTTGTCGTTCGATAAATATTCGAAGAACAGAACTTATAGATATTCCGATAGATAGGATTTTTGAGCAGTGGAGAAAGGTAAAGCATATTGTTTTAAAGGAGCTGAATTTTATTGATGAGGAGTTGTGTTTTCAAAATATTGATAACAACGGAAAATATCTTTTTAATGCTTACCCAATAAAAACAAAAGAGAATGAAATTCTTGGTTTTCTTTTAACGTTTCGGCCTTATGAGAGGGCTTTAAGGTTAGTGAAAAAGCTTACAGGAATGCACGGACGCTTTTTCTTTGATGATATTATTGCAAAAAGTGCTTCTATGAAAAAAATAGTTGCCTTTTCAAAAACAGTGGCAAAGAGCCCCTCTACAATCTTGATAACAGGAGAGAGTGGCACTGGAAAAGAGGTGTTTGCGCAGTCGATACATAACGAGAGTGACAGAAAAGATGCTGGGTTTGTGGCTATTAATTGTGGCGCTATCTCTTCGGGTTTAATTGAGAGTGAATTGTTTGGGTATGATGATGGAGCTTTTACCGGCGCTAGAAAAGGTGGACGACCCGGAAAATTTGAGCTGGCAGATAAAGGAACTCTTTTTCTGGATGAGATTGGTGAGATGGAGATGGATATGCAAGTGAAATTGTTACGTGTTTTGCAAGAGGGTATGGTGAATCGTGTAGGTAGCGATACTATTACTCCTGTTGATGTTCGTATTATTGCCGCTACAAATAAAAATCTTGAAAAAGAGGTTAGGGATGGTAAATTTCGTTTGGATCTGTTTTATCGGTTGAATGTTATTAGTATTAATATTCCTCCGTTAAGAAGAAGAAAAGATGATATCCCTCCGTTGATTAATCTCTTCTTACAAAAGAAATCATCAAAATTAAACAGACCAATTCCGGAATTGTCTGCTGAGCTGAAAGCTGATATAAACAATTATAATTGGCCGGGAAATACCAGAGAGTTAGAGAATTTTATTGAAAAAATAATCCTTTTAGATGGTAATGTCTCTCTAAATCCGGATTTCCAGATGGGTGGTATTGGTGGAGAATCTGAGTCGTCTAAAAATATTGAAAAAGATAAATTGCAATCTTTGTGGATAATAGAAAAGGAGGCTGTGGTAAATACTATTATTGCTTTAAAAGGAAATATGACTAATGTTGCCAAAACCTTGGGCATTGGAAGAAATACTCTCTATTCTAAAATAAAGAGATATGATATTGATGTTAATAAATTGATGGATTTTGTGAATAATTGATCCTTTAAAAAAGAGACTCCTCTTTTTTTATCGAAAATATTGTGCGTATCCCGAACAGTGTCATGATTCATGACACTGTTTTTGCTTTATGTGTAATGGTTTTGAACAATTTGTTATTAAGGTTTTTCTCTGTTATATATAATCGCCATTGAGTCAGACGTGTGTATTTCTGGCATGTAAATTGAATAGGGCGGTTTTATAAATCATGAATTATTAATCGTATTTCGATTATTATAAAAATGTAACAGATGAAGACAAAAATCAGACTAACGATTTGTTTAGGAAGCTCCTGTCATTCGCGAGGTAATGATGAAACATTAGAAGTGATAAAAAATTATCTTGAAGATAAAGGATTGAAGGGTGATGTTGATTTTAGAGGAGAGTTATGTTCGGGGAATTGTAAAGAGGGCCCTATTTTTAAAATTGATGATAAGATTTTTCAGAATGTGAAGGCTACAACAGTTACACGTATTCTTGATAGCTGTTTCGATAAGAAATAGATCGAGCCATAATTATAGTTTCAATATACACACGTGGAGGATTAAAATGTCGATTTCCATCCGATAAATGAAAAACAAATGAAATTAGCTTCGATATACACTGAAAAAAATAATTGTCAGGATTGTTATAAATGTGTTCGTGAATGTCCTGTTAAAGCAATTAAAATTGAAGATAACAGCGCTTCAATTATTCCGGAGTTATGTATTTTTTGCGGACACTGTACTGTTATTTGTCCTGTGGGAGCAAAAAAAATTAGAGATGACGTTGACATTGTAAAAATGTTTTTAAAAGAGGGTGCAGAGGTTATTGTCTCTTTGGCTCCCAGCTATATTTCTGAGTTTCCCAATGTTTCGGAGTCGCAACTTATTGGAGCTATAAAAAAATTGGGTTTTAGAAAAGTCTCTGAAACAGCATTAGGTGCTGAGGTGGTGTCTTCAAAAATAAAAACATACCTGTCGGAGAATAATGTGTCGATAGCAATTTCCGGTTGTTGTCCTTCGGTAGTGGAGTTGATAAATAAATATTATCCTCAATATGTTAAGAATCTGTTGCCTTTTTTGTCGCCAATGTTGTCGCATGGTAAGATGTTAAAAGAGGCTTCCGGAAAAGAGGTTAAGGTGGTTTTTGTTGGTCCATGTGTAGCTAAAAAATTAGAAAAAGAGAGTCATCCGGAATATATAGATGCTGTAATAACTTTTCAAAAATTGAAGGAGTGGTTTGCTTCCGAAGGGATTGATATTGCAAAACAACATCCCGATAAGGAGAATAAATTTTTTCCTACTACAGCACATTCGGGTTGTCTTTACCCGATTGATGGTGGTATGATTTCCGGTATTAAACAAAATGTAGATATCACAGATGCTGCTTTTATGTCGTTTTCAGGTACTAAAAATGTTATGGATGCTTTGTCGGGATTAGGAGACTGGAAAAATGAAGGCACTCTTTTTTTAGAGCTTCTGGCTTGCGAAGAGGGGTGTATTAATGGCCCGGGAAGTACATCTGCTTTATCAAATATTAATAAAAGGTATCTTACAATTGCTAAAAAGCAGAAAAACAGTGTGGTGAAACCACCGTTTGAATACGATAAGCAAATTAGTTATGTATATAAGCAGAGTGTTGTGGAGAAGCAATCTCAATATTCCGAAGATGATATTATTAGTACTTTAAATAGCATTGGAAAGCTATCTGTAAAGGATGAGTTAAACTGTGGTGGGTGTGGATATGAGAGTTGTCGCAATTTTGCAGTGGCTCTGTTAGATGGTATTGCCGAGAGAAGTATGTGTGTGTCGTATATGCGTAATGTGGCTAATAATAAAGCAAATATCCTGTTAAGGAAAATGCCGTATGGTGTAGTTATTCTCGACGAAAACCTTAAGGTGATAGAATCGAATAAGAATTTTGCGAATCTGTTAGGCGATGAGATAGAGGATGTTTATGAGTGTAACCCTGGTTTGAAAGGAGCCGATTTAAGAAAGCTTGTCCCTTTTCATAATTATTTTACTACAATATTAAATAGTGGGATGGAGGCGTTGGAAAAAGATATCCGTAAAGGCGATTCATTATTACACCTTTCGGTATTTACTATTCAGCCGCATAAAATAGTGTGCGGTATTTTACAAAATTTAAAAAACCCCGAAATCCAAAAAGATGAGGTGATATCGCGTACACGTAAGGTTATAAAGGATAATCTTTATACAGTACAAAAAATAGCTTTTTTGCTTGGCGAAAATGCTTCTAATACAGAGGCTATATTGAATTCTATTGTAGAGATACATAATAATGGCGGAGAATAATGAAGCGAGCCATAATTTATTATAAAATATACAGATGAATACCGGGAAAATATTTCTTGAAGTGGGCAATGACCAAATTCAAAAGCATGGGAATTGTGTTTGTGGTGATATTTTTTTGTCGCGAAAAATAAAAGAGGAGCAGCGTGCTGTAACGGTTCTCTCCGATGGCCTTGGTAGTGGTGTAAAAGCAAATATTTTGGCTTCTATGACCTCTTCGATGGCACTGAATTTTACTCTGCTTAATGAACCGGCAGAGAGAATTGCTGATATTATTATTAATACTCTGCCTATTGATAAGCAGCGGAAAATTGGTTTTGCTTCTTTTACTGTGGTGGATGTAGATAGCGAGGGAAACACTAATATTTTGGAGTTTGGAAATCCGGAATTTATTTTGATAAGAGATAATAAGAGATTGAAGTTGCAAAGGAAAAAAATATCTTTTGCCGGAAATGCTAAAATAAATCAACGATTGTTTCATTCGTCGTTTCAGGCTCAAAAAGAGGATAGGATTCTTTTTTTTAGCGATGGTGTAACGCAATCGGGGATAGGACGAAAAGATATGCCCTTTGGATGGGGTGGTGATGTAGAGGTTTATGTCAAAAATATGATTGCTAATGTTAGTGATATCTCTGCAAAAGATATGGCAAAACGATTAGTTTGCCGAGCTATTCAAAACGATATCTCTAAACCTCAGGACGATATAACTGCTGCGGTGATGTATTTTAGAAAACCACGCAAGATGTTAATTTGTACCGGCCCTCCGTATAATGAAGAGCGAGATAAAATGCTGTCTGAAAAAATAAGAGATTTTGATGGTGTTAAGATGGTTTGTGGCGGTACAACAGCAATGATTCTATCGCGAGAGCTCAACAGACCGATAGAGGTGGATATTTTTTCCGGAAAAATGGGGCTTCCTCCGGTATCAAATATCGAGGGAATTGATCTTGTGAGTGAAGGGATTCTTACAGTCGGGCGTGTGGCTTCGATATTAGAGAATTATAACTCTTCGGATGTTTTGGAAGATAGCACGGCAGGTGATATAATAAAACAGTTTTTTCTTCACGATGAGATAGAGTTTGTTGTTGGAACACGTGTTAACGAAGCGCATCAAGATCCTACTTTGCCGGTGGAATTGGAAATAAGAAGAAATGTAATAAAAAAAATAGCCTCTGTTTTAGAAGAGAAGCTATTGAAGAAAGTTAAAATACAATTTGTTTAGTTAAAAGTTGAGCGTTTATAACAAGGAACGTTTGTAAAGTTAAAAAATATATGCCGTTTACTAATAATGCAGTGTTGATACGTAGGGAGTTTTTGACAAAAATTTGTCAATTACTGGATAAGGATTTGTTGATAGAAAAAATTGATAGAATACCTTTAGAGATGCGACCGCGAAACAGCGATTATGTGCGCTGCTGTGTCCATAAAGATAGAGCTGTTTTAAAGTACAAAATAATGGCCTCTCTTGGTTATAACAGACAAGATGAAGAGGATGAGTTGACTCCCCTTTCGGGATATGCGCAACAGGCCTTGTCGCGTAAATCGTCAACGGATGTTATGCTTACTGTTGTGGATGAGGCTTGCAGCTCGTGTAGAAAAAATAATTATATCGTTACTAATATTTGTCAGGGGTGTGTGGGGAGAAAGTGTATTGTGAATTGCCCTAAAAATGCCATAGATTTTATTAATGGAAAGGCTAAAATAAACCAAGTCGATTGTGTGAATTGTGGTATTTGTATGGAAAATTGTCCTTTTCATGCTATTGTTTTTATGCCCGTACCATGCGAGGAAGCTTGTCCTGTTAATGCTATTTCGAAAAATAGCGAAGGAATAGAGCAGATAGATTTTGATAAGTGTATCTTGTGTGGAAAGTGTTTAGAGGCTTGTCCGTATGGTGCTATTTTAGAAAAATCGAACTTGTTAGAAATTTATAGTGCGATTAAATCGGATGCGAAAACTATTGCTATGGTGGCTCCTGCAATTGCCGGACAATTCAGGGTGGAGATGAGCAAAATTCTTTCGGGTTTTAAAGCATTAGGTTTTGACGAGGTTGTAGAGGTTGCGCAGGGAGCAGATGTTACAATAAAGCACGAAGCAGAAGAGTTTGTAGAGAAAATGGAACAACAGCAATCTTTAATGACAACTTCGTGTTGTACATCGTATAGATATTTGGTTGATAAACATATTCCCGAATTGCAGCAATATGTGTCGGATACTAAAACACCATTGCAATATACGGCTCAAATAGTACGCGCACAAAATCCTGATGCTAAGTTGGTTTTTGTGGGTCCGTGTATAGCAAAACGGAAAGAGGTGTTTGATAATGATAATATAGATTATATGCTCAACTTTGAAGAGTTTGGTGCTATGTTAATAGCAAAAAAGATTGATGTAAATGTATGCGATTCTATCGATTTGGATAACGATATCACTAAGGAGGCACGTGGCTTTGCTGTGTCGGGAGGCGTTGCTAATGCAGTAAAATCTGTTATACCCTCTTCTATAGACTTTAAACCGGTGCTAATTAATGGTGTTGATAAAAAAGAATTCCGCGAGCTGAAAAAAATATCCAAAGGAAAAGGAGAAGGAAATTTTGTGGAGGTTATGATGTGTAAAGATGGTTGTGTAGGTGGCTGCAACACTATAGCAAAATCTAAAACAGCAAAAAGACAAATAGGAAAAATGGCGACTGAGACTAAGATTGAGGTTGATTGATTATGCACCTGTTTTTCTGCCGCCCTCAGAGTCCCATATTTAAAATGTTTTGTAGAGCAAACAAAAATAGAGGACTCTGAGGGCTTTTTAAAATTCCGATTTTCGGATGCTACTAATAATTTAATTAGTTAAAATTAATTTATTAGTAATTGAATAGACATTGCCAAGTTTAATGTTATAAAAATAGACTCCACTTGGCATAATATTTCCATTTTATTAGGTGGGGAATCCTGAATATATTCATATTGCATAGTAAGGTTTTTACCATTTTCTGCTGAGTAGAATACCGCACTGTGCCTAAAAATTTAATCAATCATAATAATCGATGTTATATATAATAATACACTACAATGTCTTAACTGACTAGAGACTAAGGTTGGCTAATTAATCTGTTGGTAGTCACGGTGTGACTGAGTTTGAAAGAGGTGATCAGTTATTGTTGCAAAATATAAGTTATTAAGAAGTCACGCCGTGACTTTCGGATAAACAAATTATAAGCGGATGAATATTCATGTTAATCCTGCAAATCTTGTCTAAAAATAAATGGAAAGAAATAAACCGGCTTGTTGAATTTTATTGTTTAAACAGTAACCTCAAAGTATATTGACAATAGCATATTTCAACCGCCGGATATTTCGTTTTTTATAATATTTTATTCAGATGATTTTAGTTCTTCTCTTATTGTAGCAATAATATTTCCTATTGTGGCTTGCTCAATAATTTTTTCGTTAACCGATGCAAAAGGTGGTGTTTTACCACTTTCATCTTCGCATCCTTTGATGCAAACAGCTCCTTCTACCTTTACAAAATCTTTTATCTCTTCTGGTAAATGGTCTGCTAGTTCAATTAACTCAGCGCCTCCCATAACAGAAGAGTAAGTCCCTACTCCAATTTTTACTGTTATGGTCTGCTTCATCCGTTTATTTTTTAAATTTTTATCTAAAATCTGTAAAGTGTTACTCAAACGGCGTGCCAGTAATTGTAATAGTCTGAAATGTAATGATGTATATTTTTATCTGAAAAAATTGTTTTTGTTTAAGGAAGCAGGTTGTAATGATTTAGAACAGTATTTAGCGATTAGCTTGTTCAGAAAAAGAACAGTGTCATAAATACGGACATTTTAATTTTTGTTTGTCAGCTAAAGGAGATTATGATTTATTTTATTATAATTTGCTTCGCGTAATTTATTGTCGAATTAGATTGGCATTCAGAAAAATGTTATTCAGCTCGCAGCGAAGCATTAGAGAGACCGGGAAGCTGAGACTGAAGTTAATTGATAATTAATAATTGATTGAATAAGACAACCCATTTCAATGGATCAAAAAAATTAGTTTAATTAGATCAATTCGATGAAAAAAAATAAACGGATGAAACGAGTCATACTAAAAACTTTAATACATATTACAATGATTATAATGGCGACTTCCATCCGACCGAAATATGAAATTATAAACGGATGAAACATCCATGTTAAGCAATCTCAATCTATCCAATAAGCTCTTTATTTTCCGGACGACTTTTTTTCCAGCGGCGATGCGACCATAGCCAGTATTGTGGGGTCTTTCGGATATTTTTTTCTAATAGCCTCATGTATCTCACAGTAATTTCTCCTTTGTCGAGAGAGTTTGGGTTGTCGGTAATCTGTTCCATTACTATTTCGTAGTAGCCGCGTTTTACTTTATTTATGGTGAGAAAAAGTACAGGATAATCAAACATCCGGGCATATTTTTCAGGGCCGTTAATACATGCAGTTTCCTGGTTTAAAAATGTCATCCAATATGCAAAACGTGCGTTTGGAGGATTTTGATCGGCTGCTAGCATATATCCGTAAACTTGATCTTTCCTGTCTCTAAAACCGTGCAATGTTCTGAAAATGGAGATCAATTCAGTGCCTTTGCCGGATCTTGTTTTTTTCATAAATTTATCGATGTACGGATTAGAAAGCGGCATATATAATCCCATTGCTTTTCCGTTTACTTGCAGGGTTCCCGACATAGTGCCCCATTCCCAATTATTGTAATGCGCTGTGGTGCATATTACGCTTTGTCCTTTATCCAAAAACGATTGTAATATTTCGGGATTTACCATTTTATGACGTTTTACAATTTGCTTACGCGTCATAGAAAATCCTTTGATTCCTTCTACTAACAAATCGCCAAGATGATGGTAAAACTGTTTTAGAATTTTTTGAATCTCTTTTTCGGTTTTTTCGGGGAAGGATTTTTTTAGATTCTCGTAAGCTATTTTCTTGCGATATCCCGTAAGGTAGAAAAGTATAAAATAAACAAAATCAGAAAACAGATAAGCCACCCTAAAAGGCAGTATGGTAAACAGTCCAACAAATAGTAAGAAAAAAATATATGAAATTAAATATCCGACCTTTTTTAGCATAATAACCTTTTTGGCAAAGATATGGATTTTAGGAGGATGCTGAAAGGGTGAATCTGGTTTTTTAGATTCACCCTTTTTAATTAAAAATTCGTAATTGATTATATTGGTTTATATATTTTGTCTAATAACGTACCGTCTCGCCACTCTATAATATGAACTACTTCGTCGGTGGTTTCTGCTTTTTTAGGGATTACACCAAACTCTTTTGCTTTAGCCACAGAGCGTTCGTGAAGCTCTTCGATAGAGATAAGGTTTAAGCCAAACTCTTTTGCGTTATTTAGCAACGCCTCTTTGTAAGTGCTTTTGCTGTTCGGATTTACTGCAACATACTCTTCGGTAACAACTACGTCAATTACTTCGCCCGGAGTAGTGATAGTATATACTTCATCAACAATTTTAGGGAATCCTTTTCCGTTTTTGCCATTTGCCAAAGGAACAAACATAATAGTTAAGTCGGCACCGGCTGCAACATCTTGTCCGCCGCCAATTCCGCCAATTATACGACCGTTAGCACAAACTGTATTGGCATTAAATTTAGTGTCGATTTCAAGAGCCGAAAGAACAGCCACATCAAGCATATTAACAGCTGCTTCTTTATTGGCTACCGAAGCGTAATATCCGGCGGTAATTTCGTTATGATATGGATTTTCTAATAACGATTTTACAACTTTTTCACTAGGTTCAAATAATTGTCCGTGCATCAAATAAGTAAGCAGTCCTTCGTCGAGCATATCCACGTGAAGTGATGTAACACCACCAATAGCAAAACCGGCTTTTATTTTCATTTCGCGCAGCATAGTTCGGAAGTTATCAAGTACTATTAGTCCGGCGCCTGAGCCTACCTGAAAATTGAATCGGTCTTTAATAACCTGTGCTGCTTTGGTTACTTTAGTAACATTATTGGCTACCTGTGCGTTAAAAGGAACGCTTTTGGCGCGCGAAATATCTAATGTTCCTGAACCAATTCCTTCTGCTAATCCCGGTGTTTTTACAGGTATAACAAAATCGACCTGCTCCATAGATATTGGCGCAGGCATAATTAAATCTTTTGATACTGTTCCGGCTAACAGACAAGTGTAATCGGCAAATTCTGCATCAGCATAAAACAGTCCTAAAGGACCGCAAAAGTGCTCTGCTTTTCCCATCATACCGTTTGCATTGCCATAAATATCGGCAAAAGGAACCGGACCAAAAGCTACTTTAATATGTATTTCGCCACATTGCAGCTTGCGTACTCTGTTTCCGTGCGAATACCCTACCGACACATGCGGAAGAATATCTCCTGCCATAATATGAGCACCAAATTTTCGATACGGATTGCCATAAATTCCCGAAAGGGTGCCATCCTGAAAAGCCTCGAAAAGCCATGGGTCGGTATTGTCGAAAATAGCATTCGCGTAAAGCTGAATGTTTTTCTTTTTTGTCTCCTGAAGTTTTTTTACAATCATCTCTAATCCCTTATCGCCGGTGCGATAGTAGTGAGGATAAGATATTGTGTCGCCATCTTCAATAACCTCCATCACTTTATTTAGCGACGATAATTTGTTGTTGCGATGAGGGATAGGAGCAGAGCCCTTTTTGCCAACAATTGTGTTAGTAAAATCGGCGTTGTTAAAAGCCCCATTAAAAGGAGTGTATTTTTTTCCGTTGTAGATCATAGTTATTTTCTTAGTAGAAACTCACATTCAAGCGAGTTGTATTTAAAAACATTCAAATATATGAAACATTCATGAGAATGATTATACAAAGAATGTTCAATCCGACAGATCGCAGGTAGCGGACTTTATTTAATCATAATAATCTGATTTTAAAAATAGGTTGGCTTTGTTTAAAAAAATGTACTTTTGCCAAACAAATTTCTTTATAGTGGAAAAGAAAAAAAAGGCGGCACGATACCAGAGGATTTATAAGCAGTTAGATGGGCTTGTGGAGAGCGAGAAAAATCCTATCTCTCGCATGTCGTCGATAGCTGCTGTGTTACATCATAAAATGGAATACTTTTTCTGGACAGGATTTTATCTTTTGATAGAGGGCGAATTGTTGGTTCATTCGTATCAGGGGCCTGTGGCGTGTATGAAGTTGAAAAAAAATAGTGGCGTTTGTTGGGCAGGCATCGATAGAAAAGAGAGTGTGGTGGTTGATGAGGTAGAGAAATTTCCCGGACATATTGCTTGCGATTCCAGAAGTAAATCAGAGATAGTTGTTCCTTTGCGGGATATTAACGGTGATGTTTATGGTGTACTGGATGTTGATAGCAGTGAGCTGAATTCGTTTGATGAGATAGACGCTTTGTGGCTTGAAAAAATTGTTGAACTTATAAATAAATAGTGTTTTGGGACATATTGAGTTGTTTATTATTACGTTTTTGTTGGCCTCTAATTTTCTTGGTTTTACGCTAAGTACTAATATCCTGTTAAAGAATAAAATTATTGAACCTGTAATTACCTTTACTCTTATTAACGCCGGAATGTTTGCGCTGGGATGGGGCCTGTCGTATTTGATTAAGCCTACATTAGGTAGTTTCGATACGATGATTTTTCCTGTTATACTGTTTTTTGTGGGCGTTAAAATTTTGTTTCGTGCATTTACCGTTACTGATGCGAATCGTGTTAATGAAATAGTGCATATTGTAGAGGCAGTAGGGTTTGCATTTGCAATGGGTGTCAATTCTATGATAATAGGGTTGGGATTGGGTTTTGTATCAGATTATCTCTTTTTGTCGCTTGGTTTAATAGAGGTGAATACTCTTGTTTTATCTGCTTTAGGAATTGTGGTGAGAATGAAAAAAGGATGTGCCTTAGGTGGAAAACCGATTGAAATTATTAGTGGAGTGTCGTTTTTAGTTTTGGGAATTTTAAGTTTTTTTGAAATATATTTTTAATAATTATGAAGAAGAGTTTACTAATTATAACAATGTTTGTTTCGTTTGTATCTGTTTTTGGTCAAATTCCGGCCGGGTATTACGATGGTACAGAAAGTTTGACAGGGGAGAGTTTGAAGTCTGCTCTGCATAATATTATTGATGATCATCAGGAGTATTCTTATAACAATTTGCGTGATTTTATTTTGCGCGAAACAGATGAAGATCCTAATAATTCGAATAATGTGATTCTGCTTTATACCGGTCGTTCACAACCAAAAAATACTTTTGGTGGCAATGCTAACGATTGGAATAGAGAACATGTATGGGCTAAGTCGCATGGCGATTTTGGTAATTATCCTCCTTGTGGAACCGATGCGCATCATATACGTCCTACTGATGCTTCTGTTAATAGCAGTCGTGGTAATAAAGATTTTGATAATGGTGGACAACAACATAATGAAGCAACCGGATGTTATTATGACGGCGACTCATGGGAGCCTCGCGATGAGGTAAAAGGTGATGTTGCACGAATGATTTTTTATATGGCTACTCGTTACGAAGGCGATAATGGAGAGCCTGATTTAATGGTTGTGGATTATGTGAATACCTCTCCTCAACCGCGTCATGGTAAATTGTCAACTTTGTTGCAGTGGAATGAGCAAGATCCTGTGGATGATTTTGAGGCAAATCGTAATGAAGTGGTTTTTGGTTATCAGCAAAATAGAAATCCTTTTATCGATCACCCTGAGTTTGCTAACAAAATATGGAACTATAATACAGGTATTAGTGATATTACTGCCGAAGAGTTTAAGGTGTATCCTAATCCTGTTAACAGCCGTTTAACTATTGAAGCACCTGTTGATTTTAATGCTAAAGATTGGTCGGTTAAAGTTTATTCTTCGTTAGGAAAAGAGGTTAGTGTTGCTGTTGGTAAAAATAACTCTAAGTTTTATTTAGACGTAAGAAACCTTCCTTTAGGACACTATTTTGTTACTTTCGTAGATGGTTCACGTAAACAAGTTCAGGTTCGATTTGCAGTAGTGAATTAATTAGTGTTTGTCCATAATGCCCGCTCTCTTCGTTATTCTTGTCTTAAAAAAACAGTCGTTTATTACAGTAAACTCCTGATTTTTAATCCTGCGAAAGCCTCGCTAGCGAACATTCTGAACCAAACACTTGACTTTATAAACAGTCTCTAATTATAAAGTATTAGATACAAAAAAGCCGCATCAGTTATGATGCGGCTTTTTTAATGTGTCAAGTTTTCTAACTAACCAAAACTCTACTTAATGAATTTTTTATTAACCGTGTTGCCGTTTTTATCTCTGATAATGAGCTGATAAAGACCATGTGGTAAGTCAGAAGTGTTAATATCTAATAGGTTATTTCCTATTTGAACACTCTGTTGAGTATTTGTAACAGATTGTCCTATTTCGTTGAAGATAATAATGTTAATCTGTTGATTGTCCTTTGAGTTGATATTGATATTTACATTGTCTATAACAGGATTCGGATAAATATTATCCATCTTAATAGAGTTATTATTCTCTTCCAGGCTTAGTAGTACTGCGCCATCTTTTAAAATTATATCCAAATAGAGAGTAGAATTTTGTTCTGAAACAGTTACCGGGATAGGATCGCCGGAAACTCCCATTATTTCATCCGTTTATAATTTTATATTTCGGTCGGATGGAAGTCGCCTTTATAATCATTGTCGTGTGTATTAAAAGTTTTAGTATGGCTCGTTTCATCCATCCTTCAAAACTACCTTTATTATTAAAGGAATCTATTTTAGTATATATTTTTATAAAAGCTTCTTGAAGAATGTCTTCAGCATGGCTCTTGTTACGTGCATAGCGCATGCAAATGCTAAGGAATTCTCCGGCATATATAGTAAAAAGTTTGTTTAAGGCTTTTTTTTCCCCGTTAAGCGACTTCTTAATAAGTTTGCTTTTATTACTCATTAAAAAAAATTAATGTGCCAAAATAAATTTGGTATAAAAAAACGTTTCGTAATAAAGACTCTAAGAAATGAAAAAGTTGTCTGCGGGAAGAATTATAGTTTAATAAATCTTCTAAACTGTCCGCTGCCTCTGTTTGATGAGATGGTGATATTATAATATCCTTTTGATAGTCCGCTTGTATTGATAGAGATTGTGTTATTGATATCGTCAAGATGTACATCACGTAAGTACACTAAACGGCCTACCTGATCGTATATTTTTAAATTGTATTCTTTATTTATTTCTGCAACAATTTTCAAATTAATTTCGTTGTAGGCAGGGTTTGGATATACCTGACTGATTTCATCCTCTATTTCGAGTAGTGTCTCTTCGGGAATAGCCGCTACTACCTGATCGCTTTTTATAACAAATGTTATCTCTTGCGATTCGGGTTGATTATTGGAAAGTTGTTCATGATGATTTACAGAGTTTATTCCTGTTACTTCCGCTTTAAGCGAATAATATCCTAACATTATTTTATTAAATTCGAATTCACCATTTTCGTTAGAGTAAAGACAAACTGTTCTGTTGTTCGCATCTTTCAGGTAAATAGGAATGTCTTTAGCAATTGTTTCTTTCGAGCTTCTTCCTCCTTCATAAACAATGGTGCCGATAATTTTACCCGATCCGGGTGTTGTAAACGAACTATGTTGAAGATTAATATTATACTCGAACATAGTAGTGTCGAACATTATAATAGGAGCCTCTTCCCATTGTGTTACATCGCCATAATAAGTTGGCATATAGCTGGAATATTGTCCCAAATCGTGATTAGCCTCTGCCTTAATAAGATATTTCCCATCTTTTTTATGATAAAAATAATAAAATCCAAGGGTGTCGAAAGAAGAGGTGTCGATAGGATGCAGATTACCAATGGAATCGAATTTGTATAAATAAGCTATACCTCCTTCAATAGGTAACTGACCTACAAAAACATGTCCTCCAAGATTGAAATAGCCTTTTTCTGCTACACGAACTTTTTTACATATTACATTCTCTTCGTAATTATCATCTTCATCGAGCGTTCCTATTGTAAGACAAACATTATAAATACCCGGTTTTTTATAGTTATGATGGCATGTTTTTTTATCGGAAGTGGAGCCGTCTCCAAAATCCCAGAGCCAATCTACCACATTCCCGGTAGAACGATCGGAAAAAGAGAATGAAAATGGGGAGATTGAAGAAGAATCTTTAACAATAGAAAATTGAGCATATAGCTTTTCGTTTACAGTTTGTGACTGTAACGCTGCTAATGCAAAAATAAATAATATTGTTAATGTTTTCTTAATCATGTTTTTATTCAACTTTTTTTTGTCTTATTTGTTATTATTTTATGATAGACAAACTGTATTTGTGTTTCGTTGCGTTACAATATTAAAAATCGAATACCAATCCTGTTCTTATGCCTAAAGAGTAGGGGCGATTTACGTGTAATGCATTTTCGTAAATATTATTAATATTATATTTTATCGTTGGTTCAATTGCAATGCTTGCAAAATGGTTTAGTTTGTACTCTAATCCTGCACTAAACATTAATTGCCAATTAAATGCTGCTCGTTCTCCTAAATTATTGTTAATAGAAATTATCTGAGCACCCTCGTTGTTGAAATCATATGTTTGGTTGTCGGATATTATCATCGATATAATAGGTCCTGTAGAAAGTTTTAGAGTAAAATCAGAACCTATATTATTTCGGTAACCTATTAGTAATGGTACGCTCAGGTATTTATAACTATTGTTTAGCTTTGTAATTGTGCTATGTTGTACAGAGTCGTAAACAGTTACTTCGTTTGTGAAATATGTAGGCACAACCTGTCCGTTAATAGAGTCGAATTCTACATCGTAAACATCATTATAAGAGCCAATTGTTTCTAGCTGTTTGTATTTAATATCTATATTGTTATTATCGTTTCCTGCAGTATAACTTAACCCCGATTGGATTAAAAATTGACTGGTGCTATATATTACGGCAAAGTCGAAATTATAATTACTTGAAGATGTTAACGAATTTTTACTGTGATGTACAGAACCGGGAAAAGCGTATAATCCCAATTCCCAGTTTTTAAGATCGCCGAGTGAGTTAAAGGCATAATCGAAATAGCTGTTAGAATGTTTCTCTTCTTTGCGTAACTTATTTATTTCTCTTTTTTCTATTGTAGGATGGATATTGTCGATAGCAGCTATAACATCATCAAAATCAGAAATTATTGTAGTGAAGTTGATAGGAGAATTTTCCTTGCCGGGATATTCAATATGTTTACTGTTTTTATTTTTTTTGTCGATAGTAGAGCGGTTTTCCTCTTCAAAGGAGGTGTTATCTACAGTGTCGGCAGGGGAAGAAGTGTTAGTAGTTTTATTTTCTGAATAGATATTTTTTGACTCCTCAATAATTTGCTGTGAATCAATTTGTATGGAGTTTGTATTGCTATCCACGGCAATAACATTTGGTGTATTATGTGTAGGAGCTCCATTGTGCTGTGGAGAAAAAACAAAATAAACCAATGCTATTATCGAAGCGGCTACAAAAGGTAAGGCTATCCTAATACCATTCCGTTGAAACAACGGAATAATTTTTTTCTTCTCCTCTGTGGCAGCTAACTCAGCCTGAATGTTATCCCAAATATAGGAAGGTGGTTCAGGTTGAAAGTTGCTAAACTTATCTTTTAATATGTTATCAAAACTATTCTGCACCATTACGGTATTGAATTAACTTATCTCTTAATATTCTTTTTGCTCTAAGTAATTGCGATTTCGAGGTGTTTTCTGAAACACCAAGCATCTGACCAATCATCTTATGAGTATATCCTTCTATAACGTTAAGGTTAAAGACAACGCGATAACCCTCCGGTAACTCTTGTATTTTGGATGAAATCTCATCCATAGAGAGTTTTTCAATAACCTTCATGTCTCCGTTGTTTTCTATTTCAAAACCATCAACATCGAGCTCTCTAGCGTAACGAAGATTTTTTTTGTAGTGGTTTATAGCAGTGTTTATAAACGTTCTCCTAATCCACCCTTCAAAAGAGCCTTCGTTTTTAAATTTGTTAATATTTGAGAATACTTTAATAAAACCCTCTTGTAAAATATCCTCTGCTTCCATTTTATTTTTCGCATACCGCATACATACCCCAAACATTTTTGGAGCAAAGAGTCTATAAAGCTCTTGTTGTGAACGGCTGTTTTTTTCAACGCATCCACGTAGCATGTCAATTTCTGACACCATAGGCTATAAAATAGCCTTCCTTTTCAAGACAAGCGCTTGTAAAAGAAAGTTGCAATTAATTTATTTAAATTATTATATATTCTAGTATCCTCGTATTCTTTTATAAAATGTGTTTATTAATATGTTTTAATAGCAATTTTCTGTTTAGCGGTTTCGATAAATATTCTACAGCGCCTGCGTCAAAACATTTTATTTTTTCTTCTTTCATAGCATGTGCCGTTTGTGCAATAATTGGTAAATCAGGATGCAGTTCCTTAATACGCCTCGATGCTTCGTATCCGTTCATTTCGGGCATTTGAATATCCATAAGTACTATATGTACGTTATTACTTATGGTTTTTTCAACACCAATTTTACCATTTTCGGCCCACAGTATGTTTGCTTTTGTTTTTTTAAGTACAGTTTTCAGATAATGATAATTCATCTCTTCATCCTCTACAATAAGTATTGTTTTATCCTCAAAGTTATATTGCTCTATATTTTCAGAGAAAACTGGTTTTGGTTTTGCTTTGGCTTTTGGTTTTTTGATAGAGATTGTAAAGTAAAAAGTAGAGCCTTTGTGAAGTGTAGATTCTACGCGAATATCTCCCCCTAATAATTCTGCCAACCCTTTTGCTAGAGCAAGTCCCAAACCTGCACCTTCAAACTCGCGTGTATGTTCATAATCTACCTGGCGGAATTGTTCAAAGATGATACCAAAACTATCTTTTGGTATTCCAACACCTGTATCGCTAACATAAAATTGTAATACCTCCTGATTTATTAAAGAGTATCCTACCTCTATGGAGCCTTTGTCTGTAAATTTAAAAGCGTTGGATAGTAAGCTTACAAGAATTTGATTTAACCGTATTTTATCTGTGTAAATTGTATCTAATGCGGAAGTATGCGCAGAAGTGTTTATCGAAAAATCAATATTTACTTTGTCTTGTTTTAATTCTTCTGCCTGCTCAGTAAGCTCTTCAAAAAATTCTTTAATGTTAATGTCTCCTTTATTAATATCTACTTGTCCCGAATCGAGTATCGAGATATCAATAATATCTTCGATAAGTTTTAATAATGAGTGCGAGC
>JAYEOD010000111.1:0-4327 GCA_034722575.1 Bacteroidota bacterium
ACACACGAGAATGATTATAAATGTGCAGCTCCATCCGACAAATAAAAACTGAATTAATTACGAATTACGAATGGCGAATTACGAATGGCGAATGAAAAATTGAATGATTGAATGAATAAACAAATCGACAAAAAAAATATTATGTTAAATAGGATTTTTAAAAGCCTGATATCAGGGTAAACACATTATAAACGGATGAAACGAGCCATACTAAAACTTTTAATACACACTACAATGATTATAATGGCGACTTCCATCCGACAAGTAAAAAACAAATTATAAACGGATGAAAGAATTTATAACTTTGCTTGGCAGAAAGCTGTTTAACTAAAATTAGGCTGGCACCAAGATTTATCTTGGTGTAACCAGACACCCTATAATTTCTTATGTAATAAAATTCTATTTATTATCTGTTTTATTTTGTTGAAGATAAGAATAAATCATCAAGCCAATTCCTGCTAATACGAAAGGAATACTTAGTAGTTGTCCCATATTTAACAACATGCCTTGTTCAAAAGCTACTTGATCTGCTTTGAAAAATTCTACTACGAATCTTAATCCAAATAATAGAATCAGAAACCACGAAAATAGTAGTCCCTGTTGAGGTTTGCCGTTTTTTTTGTAGTAAGTTACAATCAGTACAATAAAAATCGCAAGATACCCTAGTGCTTCATAAATTTGTGTGGGATGCCGAGGCAATAGATAGCGATCTGAATTTTCGAAAATAAAAGCCCATGGAACATCTGTAGGAGCACCATAAATTTCTGAGTTAATAAGATTTCCTGTTCTGATGAAACCTCCTGCTAAAGCAACTACTATTCCTATTCTATCCATAATCCATAAAAACTTTTTCCCTGTGTTTCTGGAAAAAAGCCATAGAGCAAAAACAATCCCTATCCCGGCACCATGACTGGCTAATCCACCATGCCATATTTTTAGTATCTCCCACGGATGTGCAAAATAATATTCGGGTTGATAAAACAAAACATGACCTAATCGTGCTCCAATAACTGTGGCAATTAGCATATAGGTCGATAACTTATCGAGTAAGGCAATTGAAAACCCCTCTTTTTCAAACATCTTTTGCATTATTACGTAACCAACTGCAAAAGCAGAAGCAAAAAGTAATCCATACCATCGTACTGATAATGAGCCAAGATGAAAAATTTCCGGATTTATATTCCAATGAATGTAGTTTAGTAGCATATTTTAATTTTAAAATTGTGTTATACAAACATAGTTGTTAAAAATGAATTATAAAATTAACTCAGACTTTTTTTTGCTCAACCTCCTTGTCCTCCGAAGCGAAAGCGAAGGAGGAAACCTCAACCTCTCACAATTCTTTTAATATTTTTTTCTAACTTAAAATTATTATGTTGATATTTCGATGATCCAACAAGCAGTTTTCCTTTTTTTATCGCGTCTAACAAAGAGAAGTCCGATTGCTTTATAGAGATAAATTGTTTTCCGTTGTGGCGTTTTGCCAAATATTCCTGCTCTGTTTGTCCGGGTGTAGCTACAAATACCGCTGTTTTTTCTAAAATCGCTAAATCCATCAGCGTAGAATATCCCGGACGCGAAATTATTAATGAAGAGCTATTTAATAACTTTTCCATTTCGGTGGTGCCCGGATGCGAAATTACTGTTGTATTTTTTGTATTAATATTGCTGTAACTCTCGTCGGCTTTGCCTTTGGCAATAATTATATTTACATTGATGGAAGAGATGTTATCAAAAATTTTTTCTTCAAAAATAGTTCGTTGTGGTTCAGGTCCTGATATTATTACAAATACAGAATTGTTTTTTGTTGTATCGCTTTTTTTAAAACGTGTTAAAGATCCAATATAATGATGAGGAAAAGATATTTTTTTGCTGTGAGATAAATCTCCCGATAAATTCTCCTCCTCTTCAAAATCGGGAATCCAACACTCTGTAAAGCGTTTTATGTAATAGTGATTTATCTTATTTATTAAAGGTTTTAGGAATTTTAATCGCTGCGGTGTTTGTATAAAAAGTTGATGTGTTAAAAATATTGAAGGGATTTTTTTACTCCACAATCCATAGCGGTTATCAGAAAATACTAAATCGATTTTCTTTTCAGAGATGATTTTTTCAAGCTCTTTATGTTCTTTTCTTATTGTTTTAAAAATATAATAAGTTGACAGCAACATTTTTAAAGCCATATTCCCTTTGGCAGGATATGAAATATCTATTCCCGGAAAGTGAATATACTCTAAATCCGGAAATTCTTTTTTTAAAAACTCTCCCGCATTACCATAACCGGCAAGTATTACATTGCAGTTCTCTTTTAAAAAAGCCTTGATTATCGGAGTAGTTCTACAGGAATGTCCTAATCCCCAGTTTAGAGTGCTGATTAGTATAGTAAGTTTTTTTTTCAATTTTGATTATTTTTTAACAAAAGATATGTAAATTTACGAGAAAGTAATCAAATAAAAAAAACTGACCCCAGTGTTATTATATCAAATAGGATTGACTTTGTTGCCAAATATTGGCTCTAAATTAGGAAAAGAATTAGTTTCGTATTGCGGTGGCGTGGAAGCTGTTTTTAGTGAGAAAAAAAGTGCTCTGGAAAAAATCCCCGGAATAAATGCTAAAGTAGCTGCACAAATCGTAAATCATAATGTTTTGTCGCGTGCCGAAAGGGAGGTGAAATATATCGAAAGAAATAATATTAAAACGTTTTTTTATCTCGATAAGGAGTATCCCGAAAGGTTGAAACATTGTTCCGATAATCCTATCATGCTCTACTTTAAAGGGGAAGCCAATTTTAATGTAAAAAGAACAGTCTCTATTGTTGGAACACGAAAAGCAACTAGCTATGGCAAAATGGTATGTGAGAAATTGGTTTCTGATTTGGCTGCATATAATGTTCAGATAATTAGTGGGTTGGCATATGGTATTGATGCGTGTGCGCATCATCAGGCAGTAGAAAAGGGTTTGTCAACTATTGGAGTATTAGGGCATGGACTCGATCGCCTTTATCCTGCCGGTAATTTCTCTTTATCAAAAAAGATGCAGGGAAATGGTGGGCTACTAACAGAATTTCTTTCAGGCACTATCCCTGACAGGGAGAATTTCCCGAAAAGAAATCGTATTGTAGCCGGAATGTCGGATGCTGTTATTGTTGTAGAATCTGGTAAAAAAGGTGGTGCTTTAATTACTGCAGATATTGCTAATTCATACTTCCGTGATGTGTTTGCATTCCCTGCCAGAGTAAATGATACTTACTCTTTAGGGTGTAATAATCTGATAAAAACAAATCGCGCTGCTTTAATAGAAGACTATCGTGATGTGCTTTATATTATGGGCTGGGATGAGACAGCAACAAAAGTTCCTCGACAACAAAAACTTTTTGTCGAGCTTAATAAAGAGGAACAATTGGTTGTAGATCTTCTGGCGCAAGAAGGTGTTCAAACTATCGATCAACTTATGATTGCAACAAAAATACGGTCGTCTAAAATGGCTTCTATTTTATTAAATTTAGAATTTGAAGGAGTGTTAAAATGCCTTCCCGGCAAGGCTTATTCGCTGTCCGATTAACCTCGCAACTCCTCTTCCAACTTATCGCGATCGATATGGTCGATATCTTCTCGTGTGGTATGTAAGGCTTTTTTGAAAAGTAGGATTGCTATTACTAGCGATAATCCTAAAGTTATAGCTAGTAAAGTATTGTCGTTAGAGAATATTGCAAATTGAAATAACCCATGAAAAAATGTTGCCGTACCTAATCCTATAGCAGGAAAGATAAAGTTGCTTTTTCTGAATTTCCCGAAACTAACAAAAAATCCCATCATAATACCAAAAATAATATGCCCCGGAACAGAGAGGAAACCTTCTAACAGTGAGAAATGTCCTCCACCATTTGTTAGTATAAAATAGACGTTCTCTACAAGAATAAATCCTAACGAGAGAGTTATTGAAGCGAGAATAATGCGTGTTGGTGAATTACATACTTTTTTACTGGAAACAAAAATATTAAGAAAGATGTATTTTATAAATTCCTCGAAAAAACCCACTACAAAGAAAGAGTAAAATAGTGTTCTTTTTAATGAGCGAATTGTTGTCAAATCTAACACCGAAGCAAGCCATATTAAAAAGATAGCAGGGATAAAGGCTATAAGACCAAAAAACCAAGCACGTAAAAGCATTTTATGAAAATCTGCCGGAGCATGCCTTTTACTTATACTTATTAATAATCCGAAAACTATTGGTGCAAGTGATAAAATGATAATTGGCTCAATACTCATAATGATTGTATATATTTGTAACGATTTTAAAAATAGTTAAAATTGTTGAAAGAAAAAAA
>JAYEOD010000112.1:0-4322 GCA_034722575.1 Bacteroidota bacterium
CCAATAACTTTGACAAATCAATGGTTTCTTCTTCTCTAAAATAATTGAAAATCGGTTTTTTATAAGATGGTGAAGCGTAGAAAGCACCTTGCAAAGGTTCAATATCTTCGTTGTCGTATTCCATATTATTTGAGAACATCATCAGTTGCGTGATATTCACAAATTTTCTGAATTTCTTATTTTGAAATCGTCTGTTTATTCTTTCTCGTTCTGCAATTATTCCGTCTCGGTTATTTGGTTTCTTTACTTCGATAAAAGCCAAAGGCATTCCGTTAATCAGAAGAATAATGTCAGGTCTGAATTCTTCCTCTCCGTTTTTGTAAGTCAGTTCGGTTACAACATTGAAAGTATTATTTTCAAAATTGTCGAAGTCAATTAGTTTTGTTCCTGAATTGCTAATCAGTTTTTCGTAAAATGCTTTTCCTAAATCCTCATTGTCAAGAAGCAGAGAAGTATCAATCAATAATCTTTTCGCTTGTTCTTCGTCAAAGTCAGGATTTATATTAATGATAGATTTTTTGAATATCTCAGGAAATATATTTGTATCAAAATCCCAATCCACATCTTTCAACGACAGGTATTCGTAACCAAGTCTGCATAAATGCAATATGGAAGGGATTTTTACTCTTGTATCTTCGTTAAATTTTGTCATATAATTTTCTATAATTCAAAGTCAGCAAGGTACTCATTTTTTGGGGCGAGCGTAGGCAAAAAAATTGCTCTTTTGGTTTTTCAGGGTCATCTTTTTTGTGTGTCGGCAAAAACCAAATGTGCTATTTTCGCGTGGGCTTTTCATTTTCTTTACTCTTTCAATTTAGTACTCGGTTTCTGTTTTCTTGTATTGGCTACAACGAATGTACAACCGCTAATATAGCAGTTACGCATTCCTTAGATTATTAATATTTATTCTGTAAAGCATAGTTATTTATTGAGAATGTTTTGCTTTTTATGTTGGTAGAGTTATAAATTTTTAATTTTCCAATAAATCACCGCTAGTATCGATCCGGCGTGTTTTATTTTTATTCTGATTTTATATGGAAGAAAGTCTAAAAAATCGGCGAAAGCATATGACGAGCGACCGTAGATAATGCCGGGAAATCCTTTTAGTTTAGTAAGAAATTTTCCCGATTTATAAACTCTTTCGTATCCCGATTTTTCGGCATATTTGCCAATTATAGCCTCTGCCATTTTTACTTGTTGCACTGAAAGATGCTTTTTCCAAATCCCTATTTTTTTGGTATTTATGGGCTGTTGCAGGCTTTGATGGTATTTTTTCACCTCCTTTTCGGGATAGTTTTTAAAAGAGGAGTCCTTTTTTTTGTTAAAATCAAAAACATCTTCTGTGTATGGAATATTAAGAAAATCGCATATCGCAGCAAAGTGTTTTTTTGGTTTGGTAACAAAATCTTCGTAGCGGATGGTGTAAAAAGAGTTTGGGTTTTTGGACTTCAATTTCAGAATTCTTTTAGCAGAATATCTCCAACGGTATGCTATTAAAGGAATGTATGGCGCCTCAAAATCTACTTTTAGTATCGATTGTATGTTATCGCGATAGTCGCGAGTTAGATGAATGTATTTTGCGTCAGGAAAAATTTTAAAAAGCTTTTTGGTGTTTGTGGAGTAAACAGGATTTTTATCGCCAAAAAGCAAAATATCTTCCTTCTTGTTTTGTGATTTGTGTTTTGAATAAACGGCTTTTATCAAGGTCTGGAAAGAGGCTTCTCCTTTAAAGCGGAGCAGATATTTTCGCAGCTCCTCTTTGTCTATTGTCCAGTTATTTAATTCTTTGTGTAGATATAAGTCGTCGGTAAATTGCTCTAATTTTTTTCGAGACCACTGTTTAGTATCACCATATTTTGGATACATATTTAATATTAACGGACATTCTGTTGGAATGATGATATTAGGATGAGCATCGAAAAGGCTTCTTATTAAATATGTCCCGGATCGGGGACGACCGATAATAAAAAATAGAGGTGTTTCTGCGAGTTGTGTTTTATTCATTTTTATGCGATAGTTTGCCTATTACTTTTTTAATTATATTGATATCTTCTTTTTGAGGAAGAAATAATTTTGTAAATGATGTTTTAGTGATTTTTATATAGCTGATAATCATTAAAACGGCTGCAAAAGAATAACTTACATTAGTAGCCATTGCAGCTCCTTGTCCTCCAAATTCAGGAATCCAAAGATAGTTTAATATTATATTAATAACCAAAGCCGGAATTACGGTAAATATTGCTACAGTCGGTTTTCCTATTCCGTCGAGTCGGCTATTTAAAATTCGGAAAATAATAAACAGTACTATTCCCGGTAATATTGTTTGTAAAATATTAGATGCCGGAGAAAAGGCCTCTCCATAAATAATTGGAATTATTATTGGGGCAATAAAGTGTAAAACAGCCCATGCAGCTAATCCGCAAACAAGCGAAAAACGTAATAAAAGGGTTACGGAAGTGTTGTATTCGCCCTCTTTTTTTTCGTTAGCGCTGCGCGACATAATTATTATACCAATAGCCAGAGGAAGTTGCCATATCTGTTCCGAAATATTTACTGCGATAGAATAGTATCCTACCTCTTGTAGTGTAGAGAGCTCTTCGAGTATTAGAATATCGATTTTGTATATCAACTGCATCACTAAAAGTGAAAGAGCATACATAATACCAAGCTGTAACATCTCTTTTATTGCGGTTAACCCGATTTTTAAATCAATAGAAAAATCTTTGAAAATCTTTGAAAAAGCGATTACTGAGGCTACAATACTTCCTGTTAATATTGATATAATTGCTCCTGTTACACCAAGTTTTAAAATCCAAACTAAAATAATAAGTATTAGCAGACTTATTAATGGCTGAATCCAGCGTAGGAAGTTGGCAAAACGGAAATTCTCTTTCCCTATATAAATGCCGCCAATATAAATTGATGATAGTTTGAAAGGTATTATTAAGGAGGTTAAAGCTATTAATAAAACAGAAAAAATAGGATTGGCAATTAGCTTGAAAGCGATAATACTTCCAATAATTCCAATTGTAGAAGAGCCGACAAGAATAATTATTACTGCTGAGGCTATAGTGTCTGCCCGGTGTTTTTTCTTTCCGATATGATATATAGAGGCGCGACGAATGCCTAAGGCGGCAAAGCTTACTACTATGGTGGGAATTACTGCTAATGAAGTAAAAATACCTTTTCCTTCAGGTCCAAGGACTCTTGCTAAAATTATACCAAATAACAATCCTGCAATTATAGCAAATAAATTACTGCTCAGTATTCCTAAAATATCTTTTATAAAATTCTTTTTCAAATAATTGTATATTATTTTTTGCTAAAAAACTTCCAGTATAGTTTTCCTAATACAGGTCCGCGATCAATTATTCTGCGCATTGTGTTATATGGCAGCAATTTAACAAATTTCCCTAAGAAATCGGTTGTCTTTGCATAAAAAATTAAAGGCAATACTTTGAGTCGGCTCGAAAACTTTATGTTTTCTACAGAGCGTTTGTAACCAATTTTTTCTCCTGTTTTACCTGCAATAATTTCAGCAAACTCTATTTGTTGCGATGTAAGACGTTTTTTCCAGTCGCCAACATTACGCGAGTCGATAGGTTTAAAAAGACTAGAATGGTATTTCATTAAATCGGAGTGTTTGTATTTGTCTTTTGCTTCATCTTTATATTTATGAAATTCTAGTACTTCGGGGAGGTGTTCTATCTCAAGGAAGTCACACATTGCTTTAAGATGTTTTGCCGGCTTTTGAACAAAATCCTCATATCTGATAAAGAAAAATTGATCGGGATATTTTTTTTGAAGTTTTTGGTTTAATTTAACAGACTTTTTCCAATAATGTGCTTGTAGAGGAATAACGCCTTTGCCAAAATCAACTTTTTGTAACGACTGAATATGATCGCGATAATCTCTTGTTAGATGAATAAATTTTGCATCGGGATATAATTTTAACAGATAGTTGGTACGGTTAGAGTAGGCAGGGTTTTTATCGCCAATAAGCATTATCTCTTTTTTGTTTATTATAGAAGGGTAACTGGCGTTTACAATTCTGCATAATTCAGCAAAGGAGGTTTTTCCTTTGCACGAAAGCAGATCCTTTTTGAGGCCTTCTTTGTCGAGATTCCAATTTTTAATGGATAGAAATTCCATTGTGTGAGGCGAAACAATATCGTTGTAAAATCCTAAAATATCATTTTCCGACCAGTTTTTTTTGCTGTTATATTTAAAGTAAAACAGCATCATAAACGGAGCTTCTAAGGGTATGATGACATTTTTATGTACATCAAATAGTGTTCGTAATAGTGTGGTGCCTGAGCGTG
>JAYEOD010000113.1:0-4319 GCA_034722575.1 Bacteroidota bacterium
TCGTAAGGAGTAATATTAGAGCTAAAAAAACAAGCCATAATTAAAGAGTAAATACATAAGGTAACGATTATTAGATCGTGTAAATCCTGTTAAATAAAAAAAACATGAAAAAAATTCTTTTCTTATTACTAGCAACAGGATTACTATTTAGTTCTTGTTCTATAACATCAAAAATCGGGAAACAAGAATCTTTTACAGGAAAAATTACATATAAAATAACTTTTCCCGACTCTGATTTTAGTGATGCGCAATTAGCTCAAATGCCAAGCCGTTCTACATTAATTATTGGCAACAATAAAACAAAAAGCGTATTGCGATCGGAAATGATAACTCAAATGGAAATAAAAGATTTACAAACACAAAATACTACTGCTCTTATAGAGGCTATGGGACAAAAATTTGCCATAGATAAAACTAAAGAGTCTATAGAAAAAGAGCTGGCAGAAAAAGGAATTGCCGAAGTAACAATTCTTGAAGAGACAAAAGAGATTGCCGGTTATACTTGCCAAAAAGCTATTATTAAATTAGATGGTGAAAAGAACAATATATTCTTCTCGAAAGAGATAGGTGATAAGGCGATGAATTATGGATCTTCTCAATATCAAAATCTCGACGGTATTCCTCTTGAATATACTATCAAAAGCGACAGAATTACAATGAAAATGACAGCTACAAAAATTGAAAAAAGTAAAGTAGCAGACAGTGAATTTGAAATACCCGAAGGCTTTACAAAAGTTACAATGGACGAACTAAAAAGTATGTTTGGCAGTTGATTAGTGTTTGTCCGGAATGTTAGCTCTCTTCGTTACTCTTGTTTTAAAAAACAGTAATTCACTACATTTTTAAAACTGCGAGAGCACTTCGACAAAGCTCAGTATAACACCTCGATAGCGAACATTCTGGACCAAACTACTTGACGTTATAAACAGACTCTAATTACAATAATATCATTAAAAATTTATATGGTACAACGCCATATATTTTTATTGCGACTACTCTTTTCATTATTTTTTTATGAAGGGAGTGGTTATTTATTTTATACGTTTCTTATAATCTCGACATATATTTTTGTAATTTTGTATTTAAAACATCATCTACTATAAATGGCATCTGATTCAAATAAAAAAAACAGTTTTAAAGGGAAATCCTCAAAAAAGGAAACGGTAACAAAGAGCTCTAATAACAGTAAAAAGAAAAAAAGAAATTCATCTCAACGAAAAGAAAATATTCGGTTGATTAGTGGTATTTTCTTGATCCTGTTTTCTGTATATCTATTTGTTTCCTTTACCTCGTATTTTTATAATTGGTTTGTTTTTGGTAATGATGACGCAATTCTTAATTTACCATTCAGCACACTATTTTTCGATTCAAGTATCGAACATCATAATTTAGCCGGATCGATAGGGGCTTATTTATCAAATGTATTTATTTATGATTGGTTTGGTATCAGCTCGTTTCTTTTTTGTTTCTATCTGTTTATTCTTGGTGTTTGGCTATCACTCGAACATCAAATATTGCCATTAGTAAAAACTTTACGATACACTTTAGCTATAATATTATGTATGTCATTAACAACAGGATATCTTTTTCAGAACACTGACATAGAGATATTTGGCGGAACAGTAGGTGTTTTTGGTGTAAATTTTTTACAGTCTATTTTAGGGGTTACTGGTACAGGAATAGTTATTCTGTTTTATATAACAATAATAACTACTATTGCATACAATATTCCACTACGATGGATAAATGTGGAATCATTTAAAAGAAAAAAGAAGACTGAAAAAGAAAACACATCCGTAAAGAGTGTAAAAGAAAAAAGAAAACCATCGAAGAATAATAATACAGCTGATAATGTAGCTAATAGTAATGCTATTAATTTTAATACTTCCGAATATGCTATAGAGGATGAAACAGAGGACATAGAAAAAGAGCCTGTTAATAGTATTATTGATACTACAATAGAAGATAACGAGGAAGAGGCTCCGAAAATCCCCGAATCAAAACCTAAAAATGGAATTTCATTCACTGTTGAAGAGATAAAGGAAGAAGAAAAAGGAACAACAAATAGCCTGCAACATAAAGGCATAGACACCGAGTATGACCCTACTTTAGACCTACCACACTACAAATTCCCTACTTTCGATTTATTAGACACTTTTGAGGATGAAGAAAAAAAGAGAGTTCAATTTGAAGAGCTTGAAGCCAATAAAAAAAGAATTGTAGAGAGCCTTAGTAACTATGCTATAAAAATAGTCTCTATCAAAGCCACTCCCGGACCGTCAGTTACGCTTTACGAAATAATTCCTGCTGCCGGTATTAGAGTATCCAAAATCAAAAATCTGGAAGATGACATTGCCATGAGTTTAGCAGCAAATGGTATTCGTATAATTGCACCTATTCCAGGAAAAGGAACTATCGGAATTGAAGTGCCTAACAAAAATCCTCAAATTGTATCGATGCGTTCTATTCTTAGCTCTAAGAAATTCTCGAATTGCGATTATGAGCTACCAATAGCATTAGGTAAAACAATTTCTAATGAGTCGTTTATTACAGATCTTGCTAAAATGCCACACCTATTAATTGCGGGTGCTACAGGTCAGGGTAAATCTGTTGGACTAAACTCTATTATAGCTTCATTACTGTATAAAAAACATCCGGCAACATTAAAGTTTGTACTTATTGATCCTAAAAAAGTTGAACTTTCGTTATACAACAAAATCGAAAGACATTTTTTGGCAAAATTGCCCGACAATGAAGAGTCTATAGTTACAGAGACTCAAGAAGTAGTTCGTACACTAAATTCATTAGTTATAGAGATGGAATCGCGCTATAACTTATTAAAAAATGCTCAGGTAAAATCTATTAAAGAATACAACACAAAATTTGTTGCCAGAAAATTAAATCCTGAAAACGGACACAAATTTTTACCCTATATTGTTCTGATTATTGATGAATTTGCAGACCTTATAATGACATCCGGAAAGGAAACAGAACTTCCTATTACCCGTTTGGCACAACTTTCCAGAGCAATAGGAATACATTTGATTATTGCCACACAGCGCCCTTCGGTAAATATTATTACCGGTTCTATTAAGGCAAATTTCCCTGCACGAATAGCTTTTCGTGTTATTTCAAAATTCGATTCGCGCACTATTCTCGATTATTCCGGCGCAGAACAATTAGTTGGACGTGGTGATATGCTTCTCTCTACAGGAAAAGAGTTAGAGCGTCTTCAAGGTGCTTTTATCGATTCGCCTGAAATAGACAGAATAACAGAATTTATTGGTTCGCAAAGGGCCTACCCTACTGCATTCGACTTGCCAGAATATGTTGATGAAAAAACAGAGCATAATAGCGATATAAAAGAAACTGATAGAGACGAACTGTTCGAGGATGCTGCAAAAATTGTTGTTACTCATCAACATGGTTCTACATCATTAATACAAAGAAAATTAAAACTGGGATATAACAGAGCCGGTCGTATTATCGATCAATTAGAAGCCGTTGGTATTGTTGGTCATTTTGAAGGCAGTAAAGCCAGAGAAGTGAGGATATCGGACGAAATAGCTTTGGAACAATTTTTGGAAGAATTAAGACATAAAAACTAATATTTAAAAATGAAATACCTTTTTACAATAGTAGCAACAGTACTACTTTTTAATTTTTCGAGTGCAGTGGCACAAGATAACAAAGCAAAAAAAATTCTTGATGATGTAGTGGAAAAAATCGAATCGTTTAATTCAATGAAAATTCAATTCGATTATATAATGAAAAATGAAGCAGAAGGAATTAATGAAATTTTTAAAGGGAGTTTAACATCATCAAAAAACATGTTCAACCTAAAAGTTGCCGGACAGGTTATTATTACTAATGGCGAAACTTTATGGACATATATTCCGGATATTGAAGAGGTACAAATCTCTACGCTTGATAATAGCAACGGATCGATGAACCCGACAGAAATGTTAAAGAATTATGCTGATAATTTTAATGTGAAACTTATTAGTAGTAATGCTAATACCTCGGTAATTGAGCTTTTACCAAAAAAAGAGGCTAAATTTAAACACGCCGAAGTGGTGATAAATAATAAAACAAATCTGTTTAGCTCTTTCATTATTTCAGATGAAATTGGTAATAAGTTTATTTACAAGGTAAATGAGCTAATACCAAATATAGCGTTAAAAGCAAATAAATTTACATTTACAAAAAAAGACTATCCCAATGTAGATTTTATTGATATGAGGTAATTATAGAATTACAGTATGTTTGCAAAAGATATACAATACTACAAATTCTGTTTATATGGTTTTTTAAAGAAT
>JAYEOD010000114.1:0-4308 GCA_034722575.1 Bacteroidota bacterium
GCATAACCGGTGATTCTAATAATTTATCGCTATCTATTATATATCTATATACTGCTTTATACTTGTCAAAATCATTTTTCTTACGAATAGAAGCTTCTCCTTTACATGCAATAAGAAGAGAATTCCACGAAGGAGAGTATGTTAACCCTTCACAATTGTTATCCTTTCCAAGAGGTGTTTTCTCTTTCTTCACATCAATTGAAATAGAGTTATCGAAATTCTCTATACAAAAAATATCACCATCACTTTCCAGGACATAAATTTTATCTCCTACAACCTGAATATCTTCAAAGTCGGCATCATCATGAAAATTAAAAGAATTTACTACAGAACCCTTTTTAATATCAAATAAATAAATAACACCTTTTTCGTCATTAACACATGCCAACACATCACTATTTACAAATGATATACCTGAAATTTCATTCAGTTGACTTTTTAACATAAATATTTTATTTGGCTTACTCAGAATATATGGAATACTGTAGCTCACATCATTTTGTGCAAACGACAACAAGCTACATACCAGTAACATTACAACGATATAAATATTTTTCATTAACTTTCTCTCCTCAAATTAAATAGAGTATAAATGTACAAACAATTTTATTATTTAAAAAAAAGACTTAAATTAGCATTAATTTAAAAACCAAATAAGCTATGCAAAAATATTTTTTTACAACAATAATAGTAGTATTAATAATGGTGACATTTGCCATTTTAAATGCCCGAGTAGTTGAAATAAATTTCGGATTTAAAAGTATTAATATCTCTTTAGCATTAACTATTTTTATTGTTTTTGCGATAGGCGCGTTAGTGAGTTACATACTATCAATTTCAGGCATTTACAAATTAAAAAAAGAGAATAAAAACCTTAAGAAAAAAAACAGCGAATTAGCTTCTGAAATTAACACACTTAATAGTACAGCAACTGACAAAGAAAACAGCACAGAATCTTCGACAGATGATGTATTAGATGAAAGAGGTTGAGATTTCCTCCTTCGCTTTGGCTTCGGAAGACAAGGAGATTAAGGTTGAGGCTGAATGAATGATATAATAATTTAAATTTGGGCTGAAATTGATTGATTAAGACCGAGTCCACACAATTTCCCTTTTAACAAAAAATTAGATTAATTCGTTTAATTCGATAAAAAAATAGTTGACTATTTTTCTAACTGTGTTGGATCTGCTTTTAACAGCAATACTTTACCATTAGAAGAGTCTCTTTGACCTCCTACTACCAGCACCTTATTATCATCTGTTTCGATAACACCCCATCCTATTTGCGTAAAAGGCGCATACTGATCGCCATATGTAGCTTCGCCTTCTACATTACCAAAGGCATCAGTTTTCATTAAATAAAGGGAACTCCTTTTTCGTCCCGATACATAAAACCCACCGGAAGAAGATTCGCATATATCATACCCCTCTTCATAATCCCATTGTCCATCAGTCCCATAATGACGTTCGAGAAGCACATTTCCGAAAGGGTTAATTTTAATCAAATAAATATCATTCTCTTTATATTCGTTATAAGAGCCTGAGAAACCACAAATAACAAAATTCCCAATATTAGTAGAGATAATCCTCTCTCCATTATCAGTACGCTCACCGCCATACGTCTTTGTCCACAACACAGTTCCTTGAGGATCAAGTTTTGCAAGATAAATATCTTCGCTATCGCCAAAACTAAAAGAATTCCCTAACAACAGATAAGCATCTTCAGTTTTAACAATATCTTTTCCTATATCAGTACTATCGCCACCAATAAACTGCATCCATTGCTGATTACCCGATTCATCAATATTTATTACTACAATATCTTTATCTTTAGTATTTACCCCTGTAAAATATCCACCAATAACATATCCCTCGTCGAATGCTTCAGTAATAAAATTTCCTTCATCAAAATAGACATCTCCAAAAGTCTTCATCCACTCTTGCTGACCGGAGGAGTTGATTTTTAATAGCATAATATCATGTCCACCAAGTCCGAAACTACTAGTAAACCCCACAATTAAAAATCCGCCATCACGATGTTTAATAATCTTATTTCCTTGGTCATACTCATCACCACCGTATGTATGCTCCCATAACACATTGCCATTTTCATCAACTTTAAGTAAATAAACATCCGAATCGCCGGCACCTTTACTGGATGTATTTCCCAAAATCAGATAATTATTATCATCTGTTTTAAGAATCTGCATACCATAATCGAGGCTATCGCCACCATAATATTTTGCCATTTCGAATGAATTGGGCAAAGAGGTTTCAGTATCGATACACGATGAAAAAATAGCACTAATAAAAATCAGGAAAAAGAAATATCGTATTCGCATAGCATGCCTTTTAAACAAAAATAAAAAAATCACGATTTTAAATGCAACTCTTAATTCAGAGCTTCACTATATAATATACAGAGTATTAAATAAAAAAAATTTGTTTTTTTTAAAGAAATAGTATTTTCAAACTACTTAAGTCACCGCTTCACTATATAATATACAGAGTATCAAATAAAAAACAGTTCTGCTTTTTTAAGAACAGTGAAACGGTGACTAAGTTATAATTAAATTTTTTCTTCTACAATTTTCATTATCTCTTGTTCTAATTTTTGAGCTTTAGCAACCATCTCTTCACCCTCTTTAAGAACATTTTCGACAAATTGCTTATCATCTAATCCGGCGGCATTAATCTTTACATTAAGATAAGCGCCTCGAACACCTGCTACAGCAGCAAGAGCACCAACACCTGCATCAGTAACAGAATTAGGATTTCCTATCTCAGCCATAGCTTTTGATACTTCCATTGATTCGTAGCAAAGTTTCATCACATCAAAAGGAACTTGGATAGCAAATTTTGTAGCATCCTGAATAGCTTGCTTACGAGCAGCTTTATCTTCATTACTCTTTTTAGGTAGTTTAAAGGCATCCATTATTTTATTAAATGCATTAGTATCTTCATCTACCATAAACAATAACTTATCGTGATAAGACTTACCTTTTTCAGCCCAATCAGAGAACTCTTTCCAACGATCGTCCCATCCTCTTTTGTGCGAAGAGAGGTTAGCAACCATAGTAGCTAGGGCAGCACCCATAGAGCCCATATAAGCAGATATAGATCCACCACCCGGAGCAGGAGACTCAGAAGCTGTTTCGTGAGTAAAATCAGTAAGAGTCATATCAACAAGTTTCTTGCTTCCCCCTTTGTTTTTCTCAAGAATATATTCAATAATTTTTTTATCCGCATCAAAAGGATATAACTCATCTAATCCTAACGATTTTACAGCAATTTTAATAATCTCTCTATCAGAGATACCTGTAGAACGATTTTGCTTACGCAAGAAATATTTTCCTGCATCGAGCATAGCATTTAAAGGCAATACACCAACAATTTCAGATCCCGTAACACGGATACCACGACTATCAGCTCTCTCTACCACTGTTTCAAAAGCTTTATGAACAGAAGTCACAGAGATATCGGTAAGATTAATAGAAATTTGCGCTATACCAAACTCTTCGATAAACCAACCAATAGCTTTAGTTTTCTTTAATAAACCCGGAGTATGAACAGGATTTCCTTTTTCATCTTTTACAACCTTACCATCAATAGAATCTCCCTTTCGCTTTAAGCGACCTTTTTCTCTAACATCGAAAGCAATAGCATTTGCTCTACGAGTAGAAGTGGTGTTAAGGTTTACATTGTATGCTACAAGAAAATTTCTTGCTCCAACAGCAGTAGCACCTGTTTTAGGATTAAATTCAGACGAACCAAAATCAGGTTTCCATTCAGCAATAGTAAGTTTCTCTTTTAACCCTTCGTACTCACCCGAACGAACATCAGCAAGATTCTCTCTCTCAGGAGTTTTTGCAGCACTTTCGTAGCAATAAACCGGATAGTTCAACTCTCTACCAATACGTTCTGCCAATTTATGAGCATACTCAACTGTCTCTTCCATTGTAATATTAGAAACAGGCACTAAAGGACAAACATCAGTAGCACCAAAACGAGGATGCGCACCAGAGTGCTTACTCATATCAATAAGTTCAGAAGCTTTTTTAATTGCTTTAAAAGCAGCATCAATAACCTCATCAGGAGTACCCACAAGAGTAACCACTGTACGATTTGTTGCTTCACCCGGATCAACATCAATCAATTCAACACCTTCAGAATTTTTTATCTCATCAGTAATCTGATTGATAATGTTCATATCTCTTCCTTCAGAAAAATTAGGAACACATTCTATCAATTTTTTTTCCATTATATATTTATTTTGAATATTTTCTAATAACTCGTAATTCGTAACTC
>JAYEOD010000115.1:0-4290 GCA_034722575.1 Bacteroidota bacterium
GATTGGATAGTACTGTGTTGTACTTTCACTTGCAGGCAGAAGGTTATGAGTGTATCCCATTAAATTTTAATTATGGATCGAAGCATAATAAAATAGAGAGAGAAGCCGCCAGAGAAATTTTTGGTGAAAAATTAGTTGAGCTGGATATTGATTTGTCATTCCTAAAACAGAGCTCATTATTAGAGAATAATAATAAAGAAATTCCTAAAGGACATTACGAAGATGATAATATGAAATCTACTGTGGTTCCATTTCGTAATGGCATTATGATGAGTTATGCCGCCGCTTTGGCCGAAGATATTGAAGCTTTTGGTATTGCCATAGGAAACCATTTTGGCGATCATGCTATTTACCCCGATTGCAGAAAATCTTTTGCAGAGCCTTTTGCCGAAGCTGTAAAAGCCGGCACATATAACGGCGTTGAGGTATTAACTCCCTTTACAGGGATTCGTAAACACGAAATTGTGGAAATTGGTAAAAAGCTAAATATCGAAGAGGTTATGTATAAGACTTACTCTTGTTACGAAGGCAACAAAATGCATTGTGGCGAGTGTGGTACTTGCGTAGAAAGAAAAGAGGCTTTCGAGCTTGGTGGTGTAAAAGATAAAACAGAATATTATGTATAAGTTAATAAAAAGAATGGAGATTTCGGCTGCTCATAGCGTGAAACTCGACTATGATAGCAAATGTACTACTCTTCACGGACATAATTGGATTGTTACAGTATATTGTAAATCAGAAACCTTGAATAAAGATGGTATGGTAGAGGATTTTACGAACATAAAGCGTAAAATTCACGATAAGTTAGATCATCAGAATTTGAATATGGTTTTAGATGTGAATCCTACTGCCGAAAATATGGCGAAATGGATGTGCGATCAGATTGAAACAGCATATAAAGTTGAGGTACAGGAAACAGAAGGAAATATTGCGATTTATGAGGATTAACGAAATATTTTATTCGGTACAAGGGGAGGGCTTTCATTCGGGAAGAGCGGCTATTTTTATTCGCTTTTCGGGATGTAATTTAAAGTGTAGCTTTTGCGATACCGACCACTCTTTAAAAATGGAGCTGTCGCAAAAAGAGATCCTTACAGAGATATCAAAATACGACTGCAAATTTGTTGTGCTTACCGGTGGAGAACCCGCGCTGCAAGTAACACAAGAGTTTGTGTCGCTATTGCAAGATGATGGGTATTACGTTGCTATAGAGAGTAATGGAACAAAAGAATTACCTAAAGCCGATTGGATTACTATTAGTCCGAAAGAGAATTGGATTGTGAAAAAAGGTAACGAATTGAAATTGGTTTACGATCATCAGAATTTGAGTGAGGTGATTAATGGAACCGACTTTGAACACTATTTTTTGCAACCAAAATCGATGCTGAATACAGAAAATGTATTGGAGCAAGTAAAGAAATTCCCTTTCTGGAAAATCTCAACACAAATGCAGAATGTTTGGAATATCAGATAAGTTTTAATAATAGTTATAGGATAAAAATAATTACATAATTATTTTATGAATTGTAATAAAACACCTGTCGAAGCAAGGCATCTTGGACAAAAGAGTAAAACTCCTCAACATTACGATCCGGATTTGTTAGTTGCTGTGCCGCGGATAGAGAATCGTAAACAGTACGATATTGACGACAGACTTTTTGTTGGGTTTGATGTGTGGCATGCGTATGAAATTAGTTTCCTGACTAAAAAAGGTTTCCCGGTTGGTGGTGTAATAAAGTTTGTATATCGTTCGGATAGCGAGTTTTTGGTGGAGTCAAAATCGTTAAAACTTTATCTAAACTCATTTAATATGAGTCGATTTGGAGAAGATAGTGATGATGCTGTTAAATCTGTATTGCAAATTATTAACGACGATCTTTCGCAGCTTTTGAAATGTGAAATAAAAGTGGCTTTTTATGATGAAGAGAGCAATTTTGCATTCGATTTCGATGCCTTTGAAATTCTTGAGAAAGTAATAAATATTGATGCTATAGAAATTTCGGATTATCAGGAAAACACTGCTCTTCTTGTAAAAGAAAAATCTGATAAAAAAATACAGCAGATAGCATCGCATTTGCTGCGTAGCAATTGTAAAATAACCTTCCAGCCCGATTGGGGTTCGGTGTTTGTCCATATTAAAGGAGAATACCATATTAATAGAGAATCGTTGTTGAAATATATTATTTCTCTTCGTAACGAAAATCATTTCCATGAAGAGATTGCCGAGGTGTTATATAAACGATTATTCGATTTGTTATCGCCCGAAGAGCTGTGTGTAACATGTATCTATACTCGCCGCGGCGGTATTGATATTACTCCTGTTAGATGTAGTGATATATCCCTTTTCCCAAAAAATCTTTTTGATGCAGAAACATTAACAAAAAAGCTTTTAAAACAGTAAGGGTGAGTTAAGATTAAGGCTAAGGTTGAGAAAACGGATTTTCGATTAGTTTTTTTTCTGAAACAGTTATAGTTTAAATTTCTATTCCTATTTTTGACATCTTAAAAATATCATATTAAATAAATTAGCATAAAAAAGAGATTGTTATGTTTAAAAAAGTACCACATACGTATGTAATCGTTTTTTCGATAATTGTAATAGCAGCTATGTTTACATGGATTCTTCCGGGTGGAGAGTATGTTGAAACAACTGTTGTAAAAGACGGTGTAGAGCAAACTGTGATGCAATATCACCAAGTAGAAAATAGTCCGCAAACATGGCAAATATTTTCTGCTCTGTTTAATGGATTTGAGAAACAGGCCGGTATTATTGTTTTTATTTTGATGATTGGTGGTGCTTTTTGGATTATGAACGAGAGTAAAGCTATTGATGTAGGGATTTTCTCTTTTCTGAAATTGACTAAAAAAATAGAACACTACAAGTTTTTTAAATTTCTGGGTGTTAATAATATTATCATTACAATGATAATGTTGTTGTTTAGTGTTTTTGGTGCTGTATTTGGCATGAGTGAGGAGACTATTGCCTTTATAATTATTTTGGTGCCTTTAGCTATTTCTATGGGATATGACTCTATAACCGGTGTTGGGATGGTTTTTGTTGCCGCAGGATTAGGATTTGCCGGCGCAGTATTAAATCCGTTTACAATTGGTATAGCACAGGGATTGGCTGATATACCTCTGTTTTCCGGTTTTGAGTATCGACTTTTTTGTTGGGTGGTGATTAATGTAATAGGTATTTTTTATGTATTGCGATATGCTAATAAAATAGGAAAAAATCCTATGTCATCGACTGTGTATTCCGACGACCAATACTGGCGCGACAGAGGAGGTTCGGATGTTGATTCAATAAAGTACTATACTCCGAAAGCAGCATGGGGAACATATTTATTTATTTTAGCTGCTTTAGTGGCTTTTAGCTTTTATTTTCCAATTACAGAGTTAAAAATAGGAAATACTTCTACTATATTGCCTGCTATTCCTGTTGCAACAGGGCTGTTCGCTATTTCCGGGTTTTTATCTCTGCGTAAAAGTGTTCATTTTTTTGTGTTAAACCTTTTAGGATTTACTATACTCTTTCTTATTGTTGGTGTAATGGGCTATGGTTGGTACATCATGAAAATTGCAGCGCTGTTTTTTGCAATGGGAATATTTTCGGGAATTGCTATGAACCAAAGTGCTGATAATATTACAAAACTCTTTCTCGATGGTGTAAAAGATATTATGTCGGCAGCTTTAATTGTTGGATTAGCAGGTGGTATTATTGCTATTTTAGAAGATGGTCAGGTGATAGACACTATCCTTTACAATCTGTCGCAATCAATGAACGACTTTGGGAAAATTGCTTCGGTTAGTGTTATGTATTTAATACAAAATGTGATAAATATTATAATTCCTTCGGGATCGGCGAAAGCCGCATTAACAATGCCAATTATGGCGCCTTTTTCCGATTTAATCGGGATATCGCGCCAAGCAACTGTTATGGCGTTTCAGTTTGGCGATGGGTTTACAAATATGATTACTCCAACATCGGGTGTTTTAATTGGAGTGCTGGGTGTTGCAAAAATCCCTTACGACAAATGGGTGCGCTGGATATGGCCTTTGATTCTTACTCTGTTAATAGTAGGGTTTTTATTATTAATTCCTACTGTTACAATGGAGCTGAACGGGTTTTAGATATAAAAAATAAATAATGCTGATTAGTATAATACCAATTGAACATCGAAATGGCCGATAAATTCTTCATCTTTTCCAGTTTTACCGCACTTCAAATTTGAACCGTAGCTACTGCTATGCTTAAAATTTGAAGATTGTAAAACAGAAAAATATTTT
>JAYEOD010000116.1:0-4282 GCA_034722575.1 Bacteroidota bacterium
AATTGAATTTTATAATTAATAGAAAGGTGTAAACAGATGTATAAATATCCGGTTTTAATTATTTTTTTTTTGTTTCTCTCTCTCTTTTCCTTTTCTCAGGAGTCATTGATTCAAAAAGAGTATCGCTGTAAAACTTATAATGCGCTAGTAAATCATGATATTAGAGAAGATACTGTTGGGTTGAATTATGATGTTAAGTATAATAGGTTTTTTCTTACTGTAGATCCTGCTGTAGATTTTATTAGTGGCGATGTAATTACTTATTTCAAAGTGTTGGAAGAAGATTTTTTGCAGATAGATTTTCAGCTCTCTGATTCGTTGGTGGTGGATTCTGTGATTTTTCATAAACAGATAATGAGTTATTCGCAAAGTAATGATATTCTCTCCATCTCTCTTAATAAGGTTTTACAGCCTGAAATTTTGGATTCTATAAAAATATCCTACCATGGTAATCCTCCCGACGATTATGCTTTTGCTCAGGCAGAGCATGATGGAATACCCGTTTTGTGGACTTTGTCGGAGCCATATGGAGCAAAAGATTGGTGGCCGTGCAAAAATGCTCTCTCCGATAAAATCGATTCGCTCGATATATGGATCAAAAATCCCGAACAGTATAAAGCGGCAAGTAATGGAATGCTTATTAGCGAAAAAATATCAAACTCATTTAAAATAACACATTGGAAACATAATTATCCAATTGCTGCATACCTTTTCGCTATTGCGGTGTCGAATTATGAGGGGTATAATTATTATATAGATTTGGGTGATGATGACTCTTTGCAGGTTCTGAATTATGTATATCCCGAAGATTATGATTTGGCAGTGGAGCGTATTCCAAGCTTTGATAAATCAGTAAGGATTTTTGAAGAGCTTTTTATGCCGTATCCTTTTAGTAACGAGCGTTATGGACATGTGCAGATGAGTAAAGGCGGTGGAATGGAGCATCAAACAATGACTTTTATTGGAGATTTTAATTTTCATCTGCTTACTCACGAAGTGGCTCATCAATGGTTTGGAAATTATGTTACGCTTGCCGATTGGCACGATATATGGCTTAACGAGGGCTTTGCTACTTACCTTACGGGATTGGCGTATGAAAGGGGATATAATGATCAGCATTGGTGGAACTTGTGGCGTCCGGAGGTGATCGGGCATATTACCTCAGAGCCTGATGGATCGGTGTATGTTCCCGAAATTACCGATCGTAGCAGGATTTTCGACGCGCGTCTTTCGTATAGTAAGGCAGCTTACTTATTGCATATGCTGCGCTGGATTATTGGCGATGATGATTTCTTTGAAGCTATTCAGAATTATCTCGGCGATCCGGAAGTGGCTTATGGATATGCTACACAGCACGATTTGGTTTATCATTTGCAAATGGCAGGAGATACCACTTTAACTGAGTTTTTCGATGATTGGTATTATGGCGAAGGATTTCCTTCTTATAATGCTTCGTGCGAACAAGTTGGTGAAAATAGTATAAAGGTTACTCTGTTTCAAACGCAATCTCATCAAAGTGTTGATTTTTTTGAAATGCCTGTGCCAATAGAGTTTAAAAATGAAACTCGTGATACAGTTGTTGTATTTAATCATCTGTATTCAGGACAAGAATTTGTGTGTGATATTGGTTTTGTTGTCGATTCTGTTTTTGTCGATCCTAATTGGCATCTTATTTCTGCCGATAATTCTGCTTTGCTCGATATGGAAGAGGTTGAGACTGAATATTCTCCTTTTATATTTCCTAATCCGGCACGAGATGTTGTTAATATTTATATCGCAAACGAGAATAGTATGTTGTATGTTGTCTCTTTAAATGGGAAGGTGGTTTTTGAAGAGAATTATCCCGAAAAAGGGAAAATACAAATTGCTATAAATAATTGGAGCGAAGGAGTTTATATTGTGATAGTAAAAAGCGATAGAGGGATCTATCGTGAAAAGCTGATTTTATCGAAGCTGTAGCCTTGCGACGAGAGTTTTTCTAAAGTTTTTGGCAGAGCATAAAGCATTCTCTCTTTAGCTTTTTCACTGTCGTGAAATACTATTATAGAGCCTTTTGTAGTGTTTTTTTCTACATTACTATAACATTGTTGAGGTGTGATAGAGCGATCGAAATCACCACTTAACACGCTCCACATAATAATGTGGTACTGTTTTTTTAATGCTCTGATTTGACTGGATTTTATTTTTCCGTAAGGAGGACGAAAGAGCGAACTATTTAGTATGGAATTGCATTTCTCGATATTTTGTAAGTAAATGTCGCTGTTAGTTTTCCAGCCTTTTAGGTGGTTGTAAGTGTGGTTGCCAATAGTGTGACCGGCCTCTCTTATTTTTAGTACTAAATCGGGGTAGCGAGCTGCCTTATCGCCAATTAAAAAAAATGTGGCTTTCGCCTGATGTTTTTCCAATAGAGACAAAACCTCTTCGGTAACTCCCGGAGTGGGACCATCATCAAAAGTCAGAAAAATTTTTTTCTGTTTAGTCTTTATTTCCCAATTTAACGAAGGATAAAATATTTTACTGACTAAGTGTGAGGTTTTTACTCTGTATAAATGCATTTTTAATCGAGTGTTTTAATTATACCAATTGAACATCAAAATACCCGATAAATCCTTCATCTTTTTCGGTTTTACCGCACTTTAAATTTGAACCGTAGCTATTACTATGCTTAAAATTTGAAGATTGTAAAACAGAAAAATATTTTGAATTTATGTCTTCCATTTTGAAATTCAATTGGTATTAATAATGTGATAACTCTTTTGCAGAAAAAGTCATCACATTACTTTGTATAAAAAATCTATTCTACAATTAACGATTTTCCTGTCATGTCGGCAGGTTGCTCAATATTCATCATATTTAGAATTGTAGGAGCTACGTCAGCCAGAATACCATTGTTTATTGTTTTATATCTGTCGGAAACAAGAATACATGGTACCGGATTTAGCGAGTGTGCTGTATTTGGTGTTCCATCGTCATTAATTGCATAGTCGGCATTTCCGTGATCGGCTATTATTAATGCTTCGTAATCGTTTGCCAAGGCGGTTTCTACAACATCTTTTACACATGAGTCAACAGTTTTTACAGCTTTTTGAATTGCTTCGTAAACTCCTGTGTGTCCCACCATATCGCCATTAGCAAAGTTAAGGATAATCATATCTGTATCGCCTTTTTTAAGCTCTGCAACAAGTTTGTCGCGAACAATCAATGCCGACATTTCAGGTTGTAAGTCGTATGTGGCAACTTTTGGCGACGGAACAAGGATTCTTCTTTCATTGTAGAATTCCTTTTCGCGACCACCATTCATAAAAAATGTTACGTGAGCATATTTTTCTGTTTCAGCAATGCGGATCTGTTTTTTTCCGGCTTTGGAAATTATTTCACCAATAGTGTTTTTGATAAGAGGTTTTTCAAAAATGATATTTATATTTTCGAAATTCTCATCATATTTAGTCATGGTGTAATATTGCAACGGAATAGTTTTCATTCCCTCTTCCGGCATATCTTGTTGCGAAAGCACAGTAGTTATCTCGCGTAAGCGGTCGGTACGGAAATTAAAACATATTACAACATCGTCTTTATTGATGGTTCCAATAGCGTTTCCATTGCTGTCGGTATTTATAATTGGCTTGATAAATTCATCGGTAACACCATTTTTATACGACTCTTCGATAGCACCGATAATGTCGTTGGTTTTTTCGCCTTTTCCTTCTACAATAGCATCGTATCCCACTTTTACACGCTCCCATCGTTTATCACGATCCATAGTGTAGTAACGTCCGGTAATAGAGGCTATTACTCCGTTCGAAGTATCTAAATGTTCTTTTAAGCTTTTAATATAACCTAATCCGCTTTTTGGATCTGTGTCGCGTCCATCTGTTAAAGCGTGAACATAAACCTTATCGAGATTGTAATCTGATGTTAAATCGCATAGCTTTTTAATGTGGGTGTCTTTTGAATGAACCCCCCCATCAGATACAAGACCAATAAAATGAATCGCTTTATTGTTGTTTTTAGCATAAGAAAATGCTTCAACAAGTTTTTCGTTTTGGGCAATAGTATTGTCTTCTATCGATTTATTTATTTTTACTAAATCTTGATATATAATACGACCTGCTCCAATATTTAAGTGTCCTACTTCCGAATTACCCATCTGACCTGTAGGAAGGCCTACATTTCTGCTATCGGTTAAAAGCTGTGAGTGAGGATATTTTTTGTTTAAAGAATCAATATAAGGTGTTTCTGTATTATATATTACATCTGCTTTGTCGTGCTTCCCTGCACCCCA
>JAYEOD010000117.1:0-4279 GCA_034722575.1 Bacteroidota bacterium
CTGCGACAGCATATTATCAATAAATCCATCTGAATAATATTGTTGCATTCAATAACCATAGGTATTATTAACTATTTGATAAAATATTATACTTTTGCTGCTTAAATAGATAATATATCATGGATACAATACAGCGAAAACCAAAATGGCTTAAGACACAATTCCCTACAGGGAAAAAATATAAGAGTGTAAAAGAAATTGTTGAATCTAATAAGTTGCACACCATCTGCACAAGCGGGAAATGTCCGAATATTGCTGAGTGTTGGGGAAATGGAACAGCAACATTTATGATATTAGGTGATATTTGTACGCGTTCGTGTAAATTTTGTGCTACAAAATCGGGCAAACCGGAAGCTGTAGATCATAATGAGCCGGAACGTTTAGCGAAATCTATAAAGTTAATGGGTTTAAAACATGCTGTTATCACTTCCGTGGATAGGGATGATTTGGAAGATAAAGGAGCAGGAATTTGGGCTGAAACTATTTTAAGCATTAAGAAACATAATCCGGAAATAACTATAGAGACTCTTATACCTGACTTTGACGGAGAGGAAGAGCTTGTAATGAAAGTTGTTAATGCCAAACCGGATATTATTTCTCATAATGTAGAAACAGTACGCCGTTTAACTCCTTTAGTGCGAAGTCGTGCTAAATTCGATGTTAGCTTAAAAGTACTTAAAATTATTGCCGACAGTGGAGTTAGAGCTAAATCGGGGATAATGGCAGGGCTAGGCGAAACAGAAGAAGAGGTATTTGACATGATGGACGAACTTAGAGAAGCCGGATGTACTGTTTTAACTATCGGACAATACCTTCGTCCTACTAAAGAGCATTGGCCTGTTCACGAATATGTTACTCCTGAACAATTTAAGAGATACGAAGAGGCAGGATTAGCAAAAGGATTCAAATATGTTGAGAGCCAGCCATTGGTACGCTCCTCATATCACGCCGAAAAACACGTAAAATAAAATGACTAAAGAGCATAAAGTAATATTTCAGGATTTGAAAGATATTCGCTACAAAGATGCGTGGGATTATCAGGAAAAAATCTTTAAAAACCTGCTGGATTATAAATTCCACCCATCCGACAAGGAGAAAAAACAATTTTTGTTATTTTGCGAACATCCTAATGTTTACACTCTGGGAAAAAGTGGTTCGGAGGGTAATTTACTTCTTAATCAAGTAGGATTAAAAGACAAACAGGTAGAGTATTTTAAGACTAATCGCGGGGGAGATATTACATATCATGGTCCGGGACAAATTGTTGGTTACCCGATAATTGATTTAGAGGAGCAACAGATTGGTGTTAAAAACTATATCCAAAAACTGGAAGAAGCAATAATACTAACTTTAAAAGATTATGGTATTGAAGCGGAAAGACTGAAAGGCTCAATTGGTGTTTGGCTTGATGCTGATAACGATAAAGCGCGTAAAATATGCGCTATCGGCGTAAAAAGTAGTCGCTATATTACCATGCATGGATTTGCTTTTAACGTAAATACTAACCTCGAATTTTTCAATTATATTAATCCTTGTGGCTTTGTTGATAAAGGTGTTACTTCGATGCAAAAAGAGCTTGGTAAAAAGTTGGATTACAGCGAAGTCTCCTTAAACGTAAAAGAGAAATTAGCTGAGGTTTTTGGATTTAAATACGAATAAAACATAATGAAAAGGGATTCAAATCCCTAATAAACATAATAAAAAGGGATTTGGGTTTTATTGATGGGGTATATATACGGAGCGGAATAGCTTTTTTATGTTACAAAGGGTAAAAATTTTTCTCTATTTATTATTTTAAAAGAAGCGTTTTTGTATGTGTTTAGCCATTCTTGTTGAATTTTAGTTTTTTTGGTTTTCCATTTAAATTCATAGCCAAAAAGTTTCCCATCACGTTCTTCTACAAAATCCACCTCTTTTTTGTCGTAAGTCCGCCAAAAATAATTATTACTATATATTTCATGATAGTGTTGCTTTTTAATCCTTTCCATTACCACAAAATTTTCCCAAAGCATTCCAATATCATCTCTATGTTCTAAAACATTGAAGTTATTAATAATTGCATTTCTTATACCATTATCGAAAAAATAATACCTATTTGTTTTGGACACTTCTTTTCTCAAGTTGCGAGAAAAACCACCTATTTTCTTTATGACGAATGCTTTCTCCAGTAAATCGAGATATCGACCTACGGTTTGTTTAGCCAACCCGTCTGGCTCCGTAAAGCAGATTTACCTTGCCTTTTTTTAAATAAGTATCTTTTATCTCAAAAATTCTATTATACCACATAACAATACATTTCTGTTTAAATATACAACGTATTTATTAATACGGCAAGTTTAGTTTCCAAATTCTTATTAATTTGGCAAGTTCAGAACAATCACTAAAAAAAGACTTTCCAAATCTTTAGATATAGGAAAGTCTTTTTTTTGTATATGGATAAATTATAATCTAACAACAATCACTTTGAAATCGCTGTATTATTTTTTATTTCAGTTTCATTATTTTCATAATATTTTTTGTGATATCTGTATTGTCGAGGTATGTGTTAAACAATTCGGCTCCCACTCCTTTTGCGCGTACAGGAACCGGTATTCCGGTATGAGAATTTGACGAAAAGCTTATTCCTGCTTTATGGTTCATTAATTGCACACACACTGCGGCATAAGGTTTATCGCCGGTATATGACAGTGCCATAGCATCTTTTTCAGCAGTATCCTCTTCTCCTAAAAATTGTATTCTATAAGCTTTTTTTAATGCTTTTTCTTCCTTGTCAGTAAGCATCATATCTTTATCAATGTTAAACCCAAAATATTTTTCTGTTAAAGCAAATACTTGTAAATACGATGGTGTTGCGCCATTTTTTGTTAATTTATCAAGTACTCTTCCAAATTGCACATTAGATATTGTTTGGTTTTTTAAACGTGCATAATACGACTCATAATGTGTATGTCGATATCCTACCGACATACCACCTGTTTCATGATCGGCAGTAACAATAATTAATGTCTCATCAGGATGTTTTTTATAAAACTCTTCGGCAACGTCAACCGCTCTATCTAAACCCAAAACACCTTGTATAGTAGTAGCAGCATCATTACCATGACAAGCCCAGTCGATTTTCCCGCCTTCAACCATCATAAAAAAGCCCTCTTTATTATCAATAACCTCGATACCCTTTTCAACAAATCCTGCTAAAGAAATATCTTTATCATTAATGTCGATAGCGTATGGCATTGCGCCTCCTCCAAATAGTCGAGGATTAACAGCAATTACCTTTCCTGAATTTTTATTTAATGATAATATCTCTTCTTTTGTATTAACGTATTTGTAGCCCTTTTCGGCAGCTATTTTTTTGATATCTTTTTTATCATGTTTTCTTCCGGTAGAGTATTTAATATCGCCACCGCCGAAATAGTCGAAATCGCTATTTGTAAGCTGCAAACCAATATCATAATAGTTGCCACGACTGGGAACATGCGCATAAAACACTGCCGGAGTAGCATGATTGATATAAACATTAGTGATAATACCAACTTTGTGTCCACTCTCTTTTGCCATTTCAGCAACAGTTTTTAATGATTTTGTACGATCTCCATTCATGGAAATAGTATTTATTGAAGTTTTTTCTCCTGTAGCCAATGCTGTTCCTGCTGCTGCAGATCCGGTAATATATCTGTTTTCGGCAAATGTTGTCATATATGACTGGATATCATATTTCGACATGTTAAGCTTGGTTATTCCTATTTCATTTTTTAATGATGCCAAATACGCTTCTGTTGCATTAACTTGTGCCAACCCCATTCCGTCACCAATAAAAAGAAAAACATATTTTGCATGAGGACCTTTGTAACTCTCTCTTCTCTCTTGAATATCTTGTGCTCCGGCAACTGTTTGAAACAATATTGCGGCAACAATAAACAAGGATTTTATTAATCTGTTATTTGAATATATCATGTGATTATATTTTTTAATTATTTGCCTACAAAAATAAGCAATGTTCTTATCTCTTTTATAAAAATTTGTGGCTCTATGTTGTTTGTAGTGGGTTTTATTAAATGTTAACTTATTATAGGAAGACATGACATTCAACATACAACACTCAACATACAATATTCAATTTTCATTATTTCTGCAAATTCGACTTTCTTTTAGCTCTTTTAGAATTATTTTCAGTTTATGAACAAAATCTTTCCTTGATTCTGCACTTTGAGCTTCCCCATAATTTAATGCAGGTAACTACCACTTCTTATTAATTGACCCGCAATATGAGTTCCTAATT
>JAYEOD010000118.1:0-4256 GCA_034722575.1 Bacteroidota bacterium
CTTTAAACAATTAAAAAATTGATGATAAATAAATACAAACTTAAATATTAAAATGATGAAAAAATTAATTACTAGCGCAATGCTACTGATATTTACTTTTTCAGTAGGTTTTGCAAAATTTGTTCCGGACGAAGGAATGTGGTTACCGATATTTGTTAAGAATCTGAACTATGCCGATATGCAGGAAAAAGGACTTCAACTTTCTGCTGACGACATTTACAGTATTAATCACTCTAGCTTAAAAGATGCTATTGTTAATTTTGGCAATTTCTGTACTGCAGAAGTTGTTTCTGATCAAGGTTTATTGCTTACAAATCATCACTGTGGTTATGGTGCTATTAACGAACACTCAACTGTAGAAAACGATTATCTTACTGATGGTTTTTGGGCTTATAGTAAAGAGGAAGAGCTTAAAAACGATGGCCTTACAGCTACTTTTTTCGAGAGAATGGAAGATGTTACTGAAAAAGTTCTTGATGGTTTAACTGATGAAACCTCTTTCGAAGAGCGTCAGAAAAAAATTAAGGAAGTTAAAAAAGAACTTATCGAAGCTGCTGAAGAAGATGGAAAATATACTGCCGAAGTAAAAAGTTTCTTCAATGGTAATGAGTATTATCTTTTTGTTTACACTGTTTACACAGATGTTCGTTTAGTTGGTGCTCCTCCTTCTTCAATTGGTAAATTTGGTGGTAATACTGATAACTGGATGTGGCCTCGTCATACCGGCGATTTCTCTATGTTCCGTGTTTATACTGCTCCTGATGGTTCTCCTGCCGAATATGCTGAGGAGAATATCCCATTAAAACCAAAACACTCTCTTCCTATCTCGCTTGACGATAAGAAAGAAAATGATTTTGCAATGATTTGGGGATATCCCGGTGGAACAGATCGTTACAGAACATCTTATGGTATTAATGTTACTTTAAACGAAATTAATCCCGCTATTAATATTTCTGGTAGAGCTATCCTTGATGCTATGAAAGATGGTATGAATAAATCAACTGAAATTCGTTTGATGTACGCTTCAAAACATGCTCAAATTTCTAACCTTTGGAAAAATAAAAAAGGTGAAGCACGTGGGTTAAAGAAATTAGACGTCTATTCTAAGAAAAAAGTTATCGAAAACGATCTTGTTGAATGGATTAATAAAGATCCTAAACGTGTTGCTATGTATGGCAATGTAATACCTGATTTTGAAGAGGCTTATGGCGAATATACTACTACAAAACTCTATTCTAAATTGTGGTATCTGCAGTTGACAATATTCGGGTCTAAATTCACTCAATTCACTATGCAAAATCAAGGAATTCTTAATACATTAAAAAAAGATCTTGATGACGATGAGTTGGCTGAAGAGATGAAAAAATATAAAGCTATGGCAGATGAGCATTTTGCAAAATATGATGCCGAAACAGAGAAGAATATTCTTGCTGCTGCTTTAAAATCATATTATAATAATATCCCGGCTTCTAGTCACCCTGATTTTTTCAAGACTATTGTAAAAGATTATGATAACTGTATAGATAGTTATGTAAACACACTTTTCGAAGAATCTATTTTTGCTACACAAGAGAATTTTAACGAATTCCTCGAAAAACCTAAGGCAAAATATGTTGAAAAAGATATGGGCTTTAAAATAGCTTCTTCTCTACAGGGAAATATCATGGAACTTAGAATGGCTATGAAACCTCTTGAAATAAAATTAGCTACTTCAAAACGTCTTTTTGTTCGCGCTCTTCGCGAGATGAATCCTGATAAAGTATATTATCCAAATGCAAACTTTACAATGCGTTTAACTTATGGTACTGTATTAGATTACTACCCTCAAGATGCTGTTCTTTACGAATATACAACCAGTTTGGCAGGTGTTATGGAAAAAGAAGATCCTTTTAATGAAGAGTTTATTGTTGCGCCTAAATTAAAGGAACTTTATAACGATAAAGATTATGGACAGTATGCTAATTGCGAAGGTGGTATGACAGTTTGTTTCCTTTCTAATAACGATATTACCGGTGGTAACTCCGGCAGTCCTGTTATTAATGGTAAAGGCGAATTAATTGGTATTGCTTTCGATGGTAACTGGGAAGCAATGAGTGGTGATATCGCTTTCGAGCCTGAACTGCAAAGAACTATCTCTGTTGATATCCGTTATGTGATGTTTGTTATTGATAAATATGCAGGAGCACAAAATCTTATCGATGAGATGACTTTTGTTAAAGCACCTGAAAAAACAGAAACACCGGCTTTAGAAGCTATTACTGAATAGTTATATCAATTAAATTGTGATGTTTATTTGATACTGTTTTAGTATTTAAAGAGGACGTGTCATATTGTATGGCACGTCTTTTTTTTGTTTTTTTTTCAAGATGCGAGCAGAATACAGTACTTTTGTAGAGATGGGAAATGTGAATGATTGGATGATGATTGAATTTATAAAGGTGTGGTTATTAAACCAAGTTAATCCTGTCGAAAAAAAATAAACATAGCAAATCGAGATATTATTATGAACGATATAAAAGAAACACAAAAGCGCATTGAAGAGTTATCGGTAGAGATAGAGAAATCTGCCAATGTGGTTGAGCTAGCGGAAAGAGCGGGGTTGTATGAACACATACAGCAACCCGCAAAAGCAATTAACGATTTTATTAAAATATTAGAAATAGAGCCTGATAATGGAGCCGCAAAAACAAAAATAGAGATGCTAAAAACAACAATGCACTATCAAAATCGAGACATCTACGCCCATCCAAATCTCGATAGCGATCCATGGTTGGATTGATGATAGAGTCTTTTTTGTTGCCATTATAGTAACCATCCTGTTGTTGCATCACCGTGAGATTATCATCCGCTTAAGCGGATAAAAAAAATTAGAGTAATTTGTTTAATTAGATGATAAAAATATTGTACGTTTCCGAACAATTTGTAATTTAGTGGATAATTATAATTTTTTAAAACAGTAGCTTTTATGTCTGATAAATATGATGCTAAAATTCTTGTTGTTGATGACGATAGTGATATCCTTTTGGCAGCCAGACTATTTTTAAAACAACACTTTAAAATTGTACATACCGAAAAACAGCCGGCAAATATCCCTGCTATGATGGGTGCTGAGGATTATGATCTTATTTTGTTGGATATGAATTTTACTCGTGGGGCTATTAGCGGCACAGAAGGGTTTCATTGGTTAAATAAAATTCTCGAAATCGATCCTGCCGCAGTGGTAATTCTTATTACCGGATATGGCGATATAGAGCTTGCAGTGCAGGGAATTAAAGAGGGAGCTACAAATTTTCTTCTTAAGCCGTGGGATAACAAAAAACTTCTTGCTACTCTTACCACTTCATTGCAATTGCGAAAGCCAAAGGTTGAGCTGGAGCAGATGAAAGCAAAGCAAAAAGTGCTGCTGAGCAATCAAAATCAGTCTTTCGAAAATATAATAGGAAACTCGGCTGCTATAAAAAGTGTGCTTTCCGATGTTAATAAAGTAGCTCGTACCGATGCTAATGTGCTTATTCTTGGCGAAAATGGAACCGGAAAAGAGATGGTGGCGCGCGCTATTCATCGCTCTTCATTGCGAAAAGAGGAGGTGTTTATTAATGTTGATCTGGGAGCAATTACCGAAACTCTTTTCGAGAGTGAACTGTTTGGTTATAAAAGAGGCGCCTTTACCGATGCAAAAGAAGATCATGCAGGACGTTTTGAAACTGCTTCAAAAGGTACTATTTTTCTCGATGAAATAGGGAATCTCTCTCTTAGCCTACAGGCTAAACTTCTTAGTGTAATACAAAATCGGAAAGTAATTCGTTTGGGAACGAACAAAGAAATATCTATAGACGTGCGTTTGGTGTGTGCTACTAATATGCCTCTTTTGCAAATGGTGAAAGAGGGAAAATTTCGTCAAGATTTACTATATAGAATTAATACTGTTGAGGTTAATGTTCCTGCTTTGCGCGAACGTATTGATGACATCCCTCTGCTGGCAGATTATTTTCTGGATATCTATTCAAAAAAATATAAGATGCCTAAAAAACGTCTGAATACGACTACTGTTAAACGACTGCAAAATCACGATTGGCCGGGAAATATTCGTGAGCTGCAACACTCTATCGAAAGAGCTATTATTATGAGCGAAGGAAATGTACTGCAGCCTAACGACTTTTTTATTAATCAAAGTGAAGAATCTGATAGCTCTGAGGCATTGCCAAAGACTACAAATCTTGAAGAGACAGAAAAAATTCTTATCAGAAAAGTAATCG
>JAYEOD010000119.1:0-4237 GCA_034722575.1 Bacteroidota bacterium
TCAGCTGAAGTATGCTCTTCGGCATACTCCTGTATTTTCTCATCAATCATATCAACTCTTTTTATATACTAACAGACTCATTCTATCTTTATCAAACACCGTATTTGCCACATCAATAATTTCTTTTGTATCTATACTCTCAATTTTTGATGCCAAATCTTTTACCGAATCAACTTTATTAAACAGCAATATACTCTTACCCAAACTAAGCATCTCATTCAAGTTCGTCTCAAAATAGATTGCCATTTGTCCGATAAATTGTTGCTTAGCCATTTTCAACTGCATCGATCCCAATCGTTGTTCTCGTAAAATCTTAAGTTCTTTATAAACCAAGTCGATTGATTTTTCGAGATAGCCATTATTGCATCCTATATAAATATTAAATATCCCTGTATCGCAATAGGGAGTATAATTTGATTCTACCTGATAGGCGTAGCCACTTCTTTCACGAATAGCAAGATTCAAACGCGAATTCAATCCCGGTCCACCGAGAATATTATTTAATAATGTAAAAACAAGCTTCTCTCTTTTCTGAAAGTTACTATAAGCAACATTTCCTATCAGCAGATGATTTTGATAGATTTTCTTTTGAATTATTTTTTCAAAAGGCGTATAGCCCAATACCGGCACTCTATTTTTCTCTCTTCGTTTTTCGGGAATAGCAGAAAAATATTTCTCTACTTTCTTAACTAATTTAATAAATGACATCTCCCCTACCGAACAAATCACCATTTGATCGGTATGATAATTATTAGAGATAAACTTCTCTATTCTCTTTTTATCAAATTTCTTAATATCAGCCTTCTTTCCCAGGATATTTCTTCCCAAGGAATCGTTTGGATATATCAACTCTTCAAACTGATCAAAAATCATTTCTGAAGGATCATCCTTATCGGAGTTAATCTCCTCTATTACAACATCTTTTTCTTTTTTTAATTCCTTTTCGGGAAAGATAGAATTAAAAGCAATATCAGAAATCAAATCCAGCGTGCGAGAATAATACTCTTTTAAAAAAGAGGCATAAATCACTGTCTCCTCTTTAGTAGTAAAAGCATTAAGTTCTGCCCCAACACTATCCAGTCGATTGATAACATGAAAAGCCTTTCGTTTTTTAGTTCCTTTAAACACAGTATGCTCTATAAAATGCGCAATACCATGCTCTTCGGGCAATTCATCGCGACTACCGGTATTGATAAACAACCCTACGTGAGCGACTTCATTTTTTACTTCTTTATGCACTAAACGTATTCCGTTTTGCAATGTATAATATTGATACATGTTGTTTTAACTTTATATCTGCAAAAGTAAAAATTATTATAGTAGTGTAATTATTTAACCCTTAATAAAAATGAGATTCACCTGCAATTATTTAAAAAAAATCATTTACTTTGCACTGTTATTTAATTAACAATAAAGATTAATAATTTTTTTAAATAAAACATATCATGGGAAATCAAGAGATAAAAGATTTCATTAGCCAAATAGAATTATTCAAAGGATTAAGCAGAGAAGAGCTAGAAACCTTAGCAAATAGTTTCATAAACAAAGATTACAAAAAGGGAAGTTATATTTTTAAAGAGAATCAACCTCGAGAAAATATTTATGTAATTAACAGTGGAGAGGTAGAATTATTTAAGACAAACTCTTTTGGTGTAGAGAAGCGTTTAACACTTTTCTGCAGATTAGATTTCCTTGGTGAAGCCTCTATAATGGACAACTCGCCACACTCCACAAGTGCCAGAGCAAAACACGATTCTTCATTATTAATACTATGTAAAAGTTTTTTTGAGGAGAATGGCTCAATTGCAATGAAAATTTTCAGCAATATTGCCAGAGTAATCAGCAGAAGAATGCGTCATGCTAATTCACAAATGATGAATTCAGCAGCACAATACGAATCGGGAAACACAAGAAAAGAGCACGATTTATTAGGTTATCGCGATGTGCCGAACGAATACTATTATGGAGTTCAAACATTGCGTGCAATGGAAAATTTCAATATTAGCGGAATTACTTTAAACTTTTTCCCACATTTAGTTGAAAGCTTAGCTATAGTAAAACTTGCGGCAGCAAAAGCCAACTACGACTTAGGACTACTTGACAAATCGGTAGCAGATGCTATAGTACGAGCTTGTAACGAAATAATAAACGGCAAACTAATCAACCATTTCCCTGTTGATATGATTCAAGGTGGTGCAGGAACGTCCACCAATATGAATGCCAACGAAGTTATTGCAAACAGAGCATTAGAAATTTTAGGATATAAAAAAGGAGAGTATGAATATTGTCATCCAAACAATCATGTTAACCTTTCTCAATCTACAAACGACGCCTATCCTACGGCAATAAAAATAGCTTTAATAAAGAGCAACGAAAAATTAATAGACTTTTTAATAGAGTTAATAGAATCGTTCAGAACAAAAGCAAAAGAGTTTTCTCATGTTATTAAAATGGGAAGGACACAGTTACAAGACGCTGTGCCAATGACTTTAGGACAATCTTTTGAAGCATATGCCGAGACATTAAGCGAAGAGATTGAGAGACTAAACCAAAACTCTAAATTATTTTTAGAGCAAAACATGGGTGCTACAGCTATTGGAACAGGAATCAATTCCGATCCTGAATATAGCAAGATAGTAACGAAACACCTAAAAGAAATTTCGGGATACGATGTTGTATTAGCCAAAAACCTTATTGAGGCAACTTCCGACACAGGTTCGTATGTTATGTACTCTTCGGCTATTAAACGATTAGCTATTAAATTATCGAAAATATGTAACGATTTACGATTACTCTCTTCAGGACCACGAACAGGATTAAACGAGATTAATCTTCCTCCAATGCAACCGGGTTCATCTATTATGCCGGGAAAAGTAAACCCTGTAATTCCTGAGGTTGTAAACCAAATTGCTTTTAAAGTAATGGGAAATGATTTAACAGTAGCTATAGCAGCAGAGGCCGGACAATTAGAGCTAAATGTTATGGAGCCTGTTATTGTTCAAAGCATTTTTGAATCGACAGAGATGTTGAAAAATGGAATGAATACCTTAAATCACAAGTGTATAAAAGGCATAACTGCTAACGAAAAGCAGTGTAAAAAGATGGTTGAAAACAGTATTGCTTTAGTTACGGCATTAAATCCTGTTTTAGGATACGAAGCCAGTTCTAAATTAGCAACCGAGGCATTAGCAACCGGAGAGAGTCTATATAATTTGGTTATTAAAAACAATCTATTATCGAAAGAGGAGTTAGATGAAATTTTAAAACCTGAAAATATGATTCAACCACGAAAGATGAAGTAACATTTCTTATATTATAAAAAAGCAGATGACCAAAAATGGTCATCTGCTTTTTTTATTCTATTTTCTCACCGGGTTTTAGTACAACACCTTTTCGTTTTTTACCATCGATAAAAATTTTCAATGGCTCATCAAATTTCACATGTCTTATAAATTCATCTTCATAAACAGGTTTTTGCTTATCCAAAAACTCCACATCATAATACCCATCATTTCTATATGGATTAAGAGTAAAATATCCTACTCTGAAAGAGGTTAGATTCTGGAAAAAATGTGTTCCCTGACTTGGGTCGATGCGATAGTTTTCCAATCCCGACTCTATTATAAGTCCGGCACCCGATATATCAGGCCATTTCACAGGTATTCCCAACCAAGGATCGCTAGAGCCCCAACGTCCCGGTCCTACAAGGATATAATTTTTATCTTCTTTTAAAAATTTACCATTAAGACTACTCACTACTTGAACAAACCCTTCACTCTTAGCAGCATTAAAGGCGGTTGGTTTTACATATACAATATCGTAAATATAATCTATAGAACCATTGCCAAGAGCCATTTCCGAAGCTATTAACATTTTTTCTTGCGGCACATTATCGAGATTATGAATAATAGTTTCTTGATTATCGACAATAGGACGTATTTGCAACAAGTTAAAGATATAAGGAGACCCTTTTTCAACATTCAGATTCACTGCAAATTCAATTTCCACAGGTTTATTCATCTCTCTTTGTCCCATTTCCAAAGACTTTTGCAAAATATCTGCTAACGGAAAAACATCATACTTTAGGATATGAGAAAAGGTAACCAGTTTTTTTCCTTTATTACCTGTTCCATCAACAATCCTATTATTTTCATAATCGAATGTTGACATCAAAAACTTATCTGCACCATCTTTTTCTGCTTCACTTATTCTAAGTTTATTCAAATTAACACTTTCA
>JAYEOD010000120.1:0-3437 GCA_034722575.1 Bacteroidota bacterium
ACCCGGCCGAACTTATGCTTTGCAAAGAGATGGATAATATTTTTATGTAAGCCTTGACTTTTTGGTTCTTTTGCGTCAAGGCAAAAGAACAACAAAAAAACATTATGTTAAATAGAAATCTTAATGCACTGGTATCAGGACAAACAAATTATAAACGGATGAAACGCCCATGTCAAACAATTTTTAACACACACGAGAATGATTATAAATGTGCAGCTCCATCCGACAAAGAAAAACTGAATTAATTACGAATTACGAATGGCGAATGAAAAATTGAATGAAAAATTGAATGAATAAACAAATCGACAAAAAAATATTATGTTAAATAGAAATCTTAATGCACTGGTATCAGGACAAACAAATTATAAACGGATGAAACGCCCATGTTAAACAATTTTTAACACACACCACAATGATTATAATGGCGACTTCCATCCGACCGAAATATAAAATTATAAACGGATAAAAGATTCATGCTATAATAATTTATACATAAAAATTTATTTTCATAAATGCTTTATCAAGCCTTTCTGAACCACTGTAAAAACAAGTAATAAAGCGCAAAATAAAAAAAACAGTGTTTTTTTACAAAATATTATGATAAGAAGTTAAAAACTGTATATTTGCATTTTTAATTATTATATTTTATACAATGAAACAAGGAACAGTAAAATTCTTCAACGACACAAAAGGCTTTGGCTTTGTTATTGATGAAGAGACAAAAGAAGAGTACTTCGTACACGTAACAGGATTAATTGATGAAATTCAAGAAGGTGACGAAGTTGAATTCGAACTTAAAGAAGGTAAAAAAGGATTAAATGCAGTAGATGTTAAAGTATTATAATATCTATTGATAATTTCTTTATCACTTAAAAAAAATGCTCTCTTGAAAATCAAGAGAGCATTTTTATTTTATAATTTCTGTGATTATTATTTATTCATAAACATTTCGATATCCTCTTCTACCTCGCCTACTCCTGCAATACCAAAATTTTCTACTAATACTTTAGCAACATTTGGCGATAAGAAAGCCGGTAGTGTTGGCCCTAAATGAATATCTTTAACCCCTAAATAAAGCAAAGCAAGTAAAACAATAACAGCTTTTTGCTCGTACCAAGCTATATTAAACTCTATAGGCAGATCATTAATATCATTAAGCTCGAATACCTCTTTAAGCTTTAAGGCTATAACTACAAGCGAGTAGCTATCGTTACACTGTCCGGCATCTAACACACGTGGAATACCATTAATATCTCCAAGCTGAAGCTTATTATAGCGATATTTAGCACATCCGGCAGTTAAAATTACTGTCTCTTTTGGAAGTTTCTCAGCAAATTCTGTATAATAATTTCTTGATTTATGACGACCATCACAACCTGCCATTACAAAGAATTTTTTTATAGCGCCTGATTTAACAGCGTCAACTACCTTATCGGCAAGAGCAATAACCTGATTATGAGCAAAACCACCCACTATCTCTCCTTTTTCTATTTCGATAGGTGCTTTACATGTTTTTGCCAGCTCAATAATTTCAGAAAAATCTTTACTACCACCCGCTGCTCTTTCAGGAATATGTTTAAAACCCGGGAAGCCGGAAGCGCCTGTAGTAAACACCTTATCGGCATACTTAGCATTTTTCTTAGGAGGCACAATACAGTTAGTAGTAAAAAGAATTGGACCATTAAAAGTCTCAAACTCCTCCTTTTGCTGCCACCATGCATTACCATAGTTACCAATAAAATGAGAGTACTTTTTAAATGCAGGATAGTAGTTTGCAGGTAACATTTCGCTGTGCGTATAAACATCAACTCCGGTGCCTTCTGTTTGAATTAGTAAGTCTTCCATATCTCTAAGGTCGTGACCACTAATTAAAATACCGGGCTTATCGCTAACACCGATATTTACTTTTGTTATTTCGGGATTACCATAAGTAGAAGTATTTGCTTTATCTAAAAGCGACATACCCTCAACACCAAATTTACCTGTTTCCAAAACTAAAGCAACTAGCTCGTCAACAGTTAAGTCATCATTAGTAGTATCTACCAAAGCCTTTTGCATAAAGGCATAAATACCATTATCTTCATATCCAAGAACAAAAGCGTGCTCAGTATAAGCGGCAATACCTTTTAAGCCATAAATAGTTAATTCTCGTAAGCTTCTGATATCTTCATTTTTGGTAGCCAAAACGCCTATGGAACCATTTTTTGCTTCAAATTCTTCAACTGTATCACCAGTCCATGTTGCTGATTCATGCAAATTTTCGGGCATTACACCACCAACCTTTACATAAGCTGTTTTAAGCTCTTCACGCAGTTTTAATCCTTTGCGGATAGCGTCAATAAAACGATCTTTATCGAAATTAGCATTTGTAATAGTCATAAACAAACCATCGAAAACAAGTTTATTTGCTTCTTGATTCTCTATTCCTAATTCGCGAGCTTTAGTAGCATAAATAGAAACTCCTTTTAATACAAAGATTAAAAGATCTTGCATATTAGCTACATCCTCTTTTTTACCGCAAACACCTGCAACTGTACAACCTGTATTTTTGGCTGTTTCCTGACATTGATAACAAAACATACTCATAATTTTCTATTTTTTAGTTAATACTGTCTTAAATATACATCAGTTAGACTCTAAGATCAACACTATTTTAACTACTTTTATCTAACAGTACATTAATATATTTCAACTCTTTATTAAATTTATCTATTATTAAATCCTGTTTCAGGATTTTTTTCTCCAAACTTCTCATTAATTACAGTCATAATCTCCTTTTTATTTTTCCCTTTTTTCTCTGCATTTTTTATTAACAGATATACTTTAAAAAGAGAAGATTGCGCCATTTCGGAAGAGAAATGACCTATTCCCTGATTCCATATAAACAAAGAAAACAGCTCATCAAATTGCTCCACGGTAACACCTAAATAGTAAGCCTTAATAAGTTCTCGGGTAGCTTGTCTTAATCGACCCGAACCTACCGCATTGGATAATGACAATAAAAATTTTGTTTTCAACTCTATTGCGGGTTTTTGTTTATTCCAGATATTATCCCAAAAATTCACCGTAAGATTGGCTATCTCTTTGTCGATATCAGCATATCGGGGAATAACAATTGGTTTTAGCGGTAATTCAGCATCTTCTGCATCAATCAGCTCGGTGCGACAAAAATACGCATAACATACACCATCAGACAGCTGCTCAGTATGATATTCAAATCCAATATTTTTCATTGTTGAATATAGCGGAATAGGTTCAAAATTTTGAATAACTTTTATTCCCTCTCCTATAGCAAGAGATTTTGCTTTTTTTAATATTGCCGGAAGAAAATTCCCTTTTAAATTTCTAACATCAAAATCAACAAAACTCTCCTTCTCTTCTAACCAATTTTTTTTCATGACTTCTAATATTATTACTTGATATTGTTATTTACTTCT
>JAYEOD010000120.1:3447-4237 GCA_034722575.1 Bacteroidota bacterium
GGTTACAATACCGCTATTTTTTTTATCTTTGAAAAAAAAAAAAATGTTTACAAAAATAGCTAAGACACCTCTTTTTAAAGGATTTAAGACTTCCGAAATAATTCAATTATTAAACACAACCCATTATCAAATACGTTCATACGAAACAGAAAATATAATAGCTTACTCCGGTAATAAATGCGACAATTTATATCTTTTACTCGAAGGAAGCATCAGAGGAGAAATATGCAGTTTTAGAGACAAAAATATTGTTGTCAGCGAAATCCACGCACCCGACACCTTTGCCGAAGCGTTTTTGTTTGCCGATAACAACAAATTATTAATAAACATCATAGCCAATACAAATGCTAAAATTCTTATTATTTATAAAAATGACCTACTAATACTTTTAAATAAAAACAAAAAAATACTAAAAAATTATTTAAACATAACCTCCAATAGATTTGTTATTGTAACCGAAAAAGTAAAATTTTTAATGATCAAAACAGTTAAAGGGAAACTAGCAAATTACATTTTAAATGTAGAAAAAGAGAATAAAAATAAGCTCAGCTTTAGGTTAGGCAAAACACACGAAGAGCTGGCAAAACTATTTGGAATCACACGACCTGCCCTAACACGAAATCTTTTACAATTAAAAAATCATGACATTATTTCTATTACAGATAAGAATATAAAAATAACTGATAGAAAAAAATTAATAAAACTTTTAAGCTAATAGATAGAAATCTTGAAAATCGAAACCGGGCGAAACAGTACAGCCAACCAAAGAATAATTCCTTTCATCTATTAC
>JAYEOD010000121.1:0-4228 GCA_034722575.1 Bacteroidota bacterium
CCGTAAGTCACAATTAAATATTAAAAAGCAAAATATGAACTCGATTTTCCAATATATAATTTCAGAGACAGTAAAGCGTAGATTAAAAAAGAAGAAATATCAATCAACTCAATTTGAAAAAGTAATGAAAACCACCAAGGTTGAATTTTCATATTTAATACGCGATAGTTTTTTTATGTTATTAGGCGTATTGTCAGCTGGTTTTGGGTTAAAAGGCTTTTTACTCCCTAATATGTTTATAGATGGTGGTGCTATGGGGATTTCGCTTACAATAGCCGAATTGACAGAGATACCATTATCTGTTTTAATAGTTGCGGTAAACCTTCCTTTTTTAATAATGGGTTTTTCTACAATAAGTAAACAATTTACGATTAAAAGCATTATTGCAATAGTATTGCTCGCTGTCTCAGTTCATTTTATTCCATTTCCTATTATAACAGATGACAAATTACTGATTGCAATTTTTGGTGGATTCTTTTTAGGATTGGGAATTGGATTGGCTATTCGAGGTGGTTCTGTTATTGATGGAACTGAGGTGTTAGCAATTTTTGTTAGTAAAAAAACTGCAATGACAATAGGAGATGTAATTTTAATATTTAATGTAGTTATTTTTTCAGTTGCAGCATATGTTTTTACAATTGAAATTTCATTATATGCAATGTTGACATATTTAGCAGCATCAAAAACTGTTGATTTTGTTGTGTCAGGAATAGAAGAATATGTAGGAGTTACAATTATATCAGATTATAGTGACGAAATTAGGTTGGCTATAATCGAAAAACTTGGACGGGGTTGTACTATTTATTCTGGTAAGAGAGGTCAAACATTGAGGCAAACAGAAATTATTTATACATTAATAACAAGGTTAGAACTAGCAAAATTATACACAGAAATAGATAAAGTTGATAAAGATGCATTCGTTGTAATGCATAGTATAAAGGATGCAAAAGGTGGGATGATTAAAAAAAGACCATTAAAATAATAATAACAGCATACAACTCGCAAATAAAATCAAGCGGGTGTGAAGTAGTATTTGAAACGTAATTTTATTAAATTTACTGCTTAGTTATTTAAAAATAAGGCAGGTATGCGACCGCCAAATTTTATTTGAATAAAAGAATTGGCGGAGAAAGGTAATCAATTGCAATCTAATGTGTGTTAAAAGACCCTTTGGTGTTCTATAATCGTTTGTTGCGTTAGTTTGTAATAATTGATTTGAAAATTGGAAAACTAAAACATCAAGACATTGGGCAAATGCAGATAAAAGTTGTTCGTAGTTCGTTTGATAATAAAATTGTTGCGGAGTTTTTTTAGCCGATAAAAAGGTTTTAGGTATGCTATTGAAAAAGTGTTAACTGTTCAGCAAGAGATGAAAAATCTGCTGTTTCGGATACGATGGAAGCAAGGATATTAGTAAAAAATTAGTAATTTTATGGCGTGAAAAAGAAAGAAGCTACATATTCTCCTACTTTGGATGGGACTGAAAAGAGACTGATTGAAAACATTAGGGGCGGTGATAAGTCGGCTTTTGAGCTTGTTTTTAAGAAGTATTTTTCGGTGTTGTGCTATTTTTCTTTGCGCTATATTCCGGATAAAGATGTTGCTGAGGATTTGGTTCAGGAGATGTTTTTTAAGCTGTGGAATAATCGTAAGAATTTATTTATTACTACTTCTCTTGAGTCGTATCTGTATCGCTCTGTCCAAAATCAGGCGATTAATTTTATTAAGCACGAAAAGATAAAAGGGAAATATCGTCAGGTTATCACGGAAAGTGGTAATAAAAGTAATAACGACGAGCTTTTAATGCTGAATTTTGATATTAAAGAGAAGGTAGAAAAAGCGATTAATGCACTTCCGGAAAAAAGAAAAGAGGTGTTTGTTTTAAGTCGCTACGAAGGAAAAAAATATAAAGAGATAGCAGAAAAATTAAAAATTTCGATAAAAACTGTAGAGGTTCATATGGGGCAGGCTCTTAAGCAGTTAAGAAAGGATTTGAAGGATATTGCGCCAACAGTTTTTTTGTTGGCAGCATATTTTTTCAGTTAACAATAAGGGTAAAAATGTTATAAGGTGTCATCTTTTTGTAACGAGGATTTAAAAATTGAGATGGAAGAGAAAATCATAAAATATATTGTTGGTGAGTTAAACTCGAAAGAGAGTGCCTTGGTTGAGGGCTGGATTTCGGAGAGTGACGACAATTTTGAATTGTACCGACAGTATTATGATGTGTGGGTTGCTACTCTTTATCCAAAAGCAGAAAAGGTTTTTGATGCTGATGCTGCATGGGATAAATTTAATAGTGGGATAGAGGAAAAAAGAGCACGTATGTTGTGGAAACAACGTTTGGTGAGATTTATTTCTTCTTCTGCTGCGATTTTTATTATTGCTATCGGGATGATGCAGTTATTTAAGGCAAAGCCTGAGTTAAAGCATTTTAATGCACAGCAAAAAGCAGAAATAGAGTTTAATGACGGTTCTATAGCTTATGTAAATAAGAATTCTGAAATAAATTATCCTGAGAAATTTTTTGGTGATACAAGGGAAATTTCTATATTTGGTGAGGCGTTCTTTAATGTGCAATCAAATAAAGAGAAACCTTTTATTGTTACAGCAGGCGATTTTCGTGTTAAAGTACTGGGTACTAAGTTTAATGTTAAAAATGTAGGAGCAGGAAGTTACGAAGTATTTGTAGAAAGTGGAAAAGTAAGCGTTTACCATAAAAATACTCCGGAAAATAATAAGTTGCTTTTGCCGGGACAAATGGCTTTGTTAAGTGTTGAAGGGATAGTTTACAGAAACAGTAGTTCGAATTACTTGAGCTGGAAAACAGATGAATTGGTTTTTGATAATGTTCTGTTAAAAGATGTGGTTTCTGATATAGAAACTTATTATGGAGTATCGATTTTAGTTACAGAGCAAGAGACAGAACGATTGAGATTGACTGCGCATTTTGAAAATAAGACGCTTGATGAAGTTTTAGATGTAATTACTCTAATATTTGACCTTGAGAAAGAGAAGCGTGAAACTGAAATATTACTTAAGCCAAAAGTGTAAGCAACAATTTAATAAATTGCTGTATGTAAAGGGTAATGCATTCAGATTAATCCCTCTATTTTTATTCTCCTTACTGTTTCCTACATCAGTTTTGTATGGACAGGTTGATGTAGATTCTTCTTTTGTATCCTTTAAGAAAGAGAGTGTTACAGTTCCGTATATTTTAGATGAGATTACGCAACAAACCAATATCCGATTTTTTTACTCTCCCGATTTTTTTCAAAAAGATAAGTTTAGTGTAGATTATGATAATCTATCCGTGTCTGAAATTCTTACTCAGTTGCTTAATAAGAAATTTTGTTTTGACCTGAAAGGTGATGATGTTGTGATATTTCGCGATAATTCTAAATTGTCGGATGTGAGTAGTATTGCTAATGATTCCATTGCAAGCCCATCACACCAAAGTGAAATAAAAAATATTTATAGTAAAAATGATACTTTGGCGCAAGATGCGATAGTGTATCAGTCGGTATATGATACTATTGTGCTGCATGATACTTTGTTAATTAGAGATACTATCACAAAAATTGATACTGTTTATATTCGTCCTGTAGTAAAGAAACCTTATAGGCACAAAAGAATTTTTAAAAATACACGCTTAGGCGATGCCAAATCGCGAAAATTTAGATTAGAGCCGTATTACGAACAGCATTTTTTGACGAGTAATTACGAAGGAACAAAAGAGCTTACGCATCTATACAAAAATAGCGAAAAAGGAGAGTGTTATAACTTTAAGGTGGGGGCAGATGTTGGGTATAAAATGCAAAATGTTCTCATTTCTACCGGGATTGGTTATAGGGGGATTACAGAAAATTTTGTTTATTCATATAATAAGCCTGAAATAAGTTTTTATCAACATGATACATTAGATGTGTATTATACTTTGCAGGATACTGATACTTTGTGGTATTATGTAATGGATTCTACTTTTGTTACACTGCCCGGAGAGAAAAAAGAGTATAATGTGAAAAATCGATATCATCTTCTGGAAATTCCTGTTACATTGTCGTATATAATAGAAAATAATGGCTTGGATATTCGTGTAAAAGGTGGAGTGGTTTCTTCATTTCTGATAAGTGCTGAAGGATACTTTATCGAGGATTATGACCCTTTTCCTGTTGTTAAGATAGAGAAAAGTAAGCTAAATAGTTTTTCGATGGGTATGATGCTGGCT
>JAYEOD010000122.1:0-4227 GCA_034722575.1 Bacteroidota bacterium
ATTCTCGGGGGTAAGGAAATATTTTTGGTTCTCAACATCATCTTGTCTTTCGCACAACTGATACCCAAGGCTCTTATTATATGCTATTGCCTGTTTATTATCTCGCAAAACATGAATATAATTTATTTTTCCTTGTAAGATAAAAAGACTTATTTCAATCATCATTAAAGATGCTAATAAAGGAACGTGAGTATTTCTATATTTCTCTTCAGCAATAAATAATCCGGCTTCAGAAACTTTATCATCGCCTCTAAGAATATCTTTATCATTAATCACACCTACTTTTTCTCCTTTATAGATAATCAAATAATAAAAGTTATTGTAATTATTAACCGATTCGAACCACTTTTTTTGCATTCCTACAGTGATATGCTCGCGATACTCCATAAAACGATTTACGTGTTCCGAATTTCGCCATGTACGCAAAAGCTCCAAATCATCTTCTGTAATCCGCTTTAATGTGATACCATACTTAAATATCTTCATCTCTATTTTAAAACTTTTTTTATAGAATAGGGTGGTTTTTTGTTTTGCACGATGTATATCCTGTTAAGGTATTCGCCAATAATACCGAGACTGAAAAGAATAAGACTTGCCGAAAACAGTACTGTAACAATAATGGATGTATATCCTAAAGGCACATCGAAAAACAGTTTACGGACAAGAAACCGAACTGCAAAACCAAAGCTCAGCACTGAAGAAATAAGACCAATAACCGTCATTATTTTTAATGGAAGCGTTGTATAATATATTGTAATATTAAACATCATTTTAAACAGTTTCCAAAAAGTATAACCCGATTCATTGTTTTTTCGCGATTCGTGGGCTACCTCAACAAAAGAGATATCTTCGGTGTACCATAAGAAGAGTTCATCAATAAAAACAAAATTCTGATGATGTAATAAAATCTCATCCATAAGATGTTTATCAATCAATCGGAATGAAGAGCCTTCGCCCGGGCCTTCCTGAAATGCCTTTCCTGATCGTTTTACCAACTTACTTCCGGCATTACGCCACAAGCTATGCTTTTTCTTTTTATAAAAACCATACACCAAATCCGACTTAGTCTCTTCATACTTTTGGATAAGCTTTTTTATCTCTTCGGGAGGATTTTGTAAATCATCGTCAATAGTAATAATCTGTTGTCCTTTACAAAAGCTCAAACCACACAACACGGCATTATGCTGTCCATAATTTTTTGTCAGCTTAATAGCTTTTACAACGTCGGGAAAGTCCTTTTTTAAAGATTGTAATATTTCCCACGACCCATCTTTTCCTCCATCATCTACAAAAATTATTTCAAAAGATTTTTTCAGAGAGGTAAAAACAGATTGTGTTCTTTTAAAAAGCTCTTCGAGAGTAGCCTCGCTGTTATAAACAGGAACCACAACAGAATAATCTACTTCTTGCATAATAATATTATTTAGCACTCTTTTCGAGATTATTTATAAAACAAATATCAATAATATCATCCGCCACCCAAAGTTAATGTTGAGCCGGTAATCCATTTCGATGCTTCAGAAAGAAAAAACACTATAGTATTTGCTACGTCATCCGGTTCACCGAAACCTAAAGGCAGCATTTTTTCAAATTTTTCCATTACCTCAGCCGAAACAGTTTGTTCCGCTCCATCTACCATAGGACCTTTTACAAAAGAGGGCTGCAAACAATTTGCTCTAATTTTTTTCGGTGCCAGTTCTAATGCCAGCGTTTTACTATACGCCTCAATTGCCGATTTACTACTGCTATAAAGAGCTCCTCCAAAGAATGGATATTTCGATGCTATTGAAGACATAAAAACTACAGAACCACCTTTATTAATTTTTTTCTTAGCGAGAAGTGCTGCCGTAAGCAACACCGGCGCCTCAAAATTTATTTTAAAAAGTTGGTCAACATTTTTCTTTTTTATAAACCGAGCCGGCATATGTGCAGTAATTCCTGCAGAATGTACCACCCCATCAACTTTAGGTATTTCACCAATAAGCTGCTTTATTGCTTCTTCGTTAGTAAGATCGGCAACAATTTTTTGATGCCCACTACCATGTAGCAATTTTAAAGTTTCTTCCAGACGATTTTGATCACGACCGGTAATAATAAGAGTTGCGCCTTGCTGCGAACAAGTTAAAGCAGTTTGCTTTCCTATTCCCGAAGAGGCTCCTGTTATTAATATTATCTTTCCGTTAAGAGTAAAAACATCCATAATTTATATCTCCACTAATTCAGGTATCACAACATTTTCGAGATGAAGATTCACAGAGCCCCACGACAAACCAACGCCAAAGCCACAGCAGATCAAATCTTTTGTCTCTTTGTTTAATATTTCGCCAAGCTGAGTAACAATTGTTAAAGGAATAGAAGCAGAGCTAGTATTTCCGAAATGATGAATAGAGTTAGGGAATTTCTCTTTCCCTAATTTCAATTTTCTACGAATAGAGTTATTCATCAACATATTAGCCTGATGCAAAACATAATAGTCATAATCTTCTAAAGATTGCTGCAACTCCTCTTCCACTAATTTTTTAATATTTGGCGCTACTTCGCGCATAGAGAAATGAAACACTTTTTCACCATCCAGGGCAACCTGAATAGAATTCCGTTTTTGTCCGGGGCCAAAATCTTTTACTACAAAAGATTCAGGACTAATAAACTTCCTTAATCCGCCATCGGGAATAATAATAGCATCGTATCCACTACCATCCGATTGCAGATTAAAAGCTAATTTTTTTGCCTCTTGGCTATATTCAAGCGCAGTGGCGGTTCCTGCATCGCCAAAAAGCAAATAAGTACTTTTATCTTCGTAAGAAGCTGTAGCAGTAGAAACATCACCAACCAAAAGAAGCGCTTTACGAATACCTCCGGTGCTAACAAGAGCCGACAATTGCGATAGTCCGTAAACATATCCCGAACAACCCAAATTAATGTCAAATGCCATAGTATCCTTTGTAAGCCCGAGTCTCTCTTGCAAGACAATTGCTGTAGCCGGAAGAATATAATCTGGAGACTGAGATACAAATACTAAAGCATCAACCTCCTCTTTTTCCCACTTCAACTCTTGAATAAGTTTTTCGGCGGCATTAAAACACAAATCAGATGTTGTAACACCTTTTTCTGCTACACGACGTTTTTCAATTCCCGTCATTTTAATATACATCTTACGATCCTTTTCCGAAGTCAACTTATAATCCATATTCGACTCCTCTTTTTTAGGAACACAAGCTGATATTCCGGCTATTCTGGTATTGGATATGTTTAAAACTGGCATATTACTCCTCTCCCTTTATTTCTTGTATTCTATTAAATAGATCCTGAACAGTTTTTGAATTTTGTATATCGTCAGCAGAAATTGAAACGTCATACTCACTATCTACCAAAGCAATAATTATTAATGCATTAACAGAATTCCACTCAAAACTATCTCTAAATTCGCTATCCGGCTTAAGACTTCCTGCTTCTAACTCTTCAAATTCTTCTTCAATAAACTCTATAAATTTAGTTACGCTCATAATTTTTTTTTGTTTAGTGTAGATGCAAATTTAAAATATTCCTTTAAATAAAAAAGAAACAATATTTTATCCTCATAAAAAAAATACTCCACACCAATAACAAAAAAGCCATAATAATTTTTTTTACATTAAAAAATTATTAAATTGCACACGACTACTACAAAGCTAACAATGACAAAAAAGAAATTATTACTAATAAATCCTCAGAGTCAACACAGAACAGGTTTTGCTTTAACACGTTCATCAAAATATATACCTTTAGGATTAGGGATTATTGCTGCACTAACACCAAAAAATTGGGATATAGAACTTATTGACGAACTGTTTGAGCCCTTTACTTATCGTGATGCAGATTTAGTCGGCTTTACATCATTCACCTCTAATATAAATAGAGCTTATGAATTAGCTGCAATATATCGCAAAAAAGGAATCCCCACAGTTTTGGGAGGCATCCACGCTACAATGCAAACACAAGAAGCCATGCAATATATGGATATCATTGTATCGGGAGAGGCAGAAGAGGTATGGCCTCAACTAATAAAAGATTTTGAGAATGGAGAGCTTAAAAGCCTATATAAAGGAGACCATATTGATTTAAAGAAGGTGCCAATTGCACGCCACGACTTATGGCATAAAGATCATATTTTTGGTTCTATACAAACCTCACGCGGATGTCCAATGAATTGTGATTTCTGCTCAGTACATAAATTTAATGGCAACAGAC
>JAYEOD010000123.1:0-4220 GCA_034722575.1 Bacteroidota bacterium
CAAAAAGTCAAGGCTTACATAAAAATATTATTCTTCTCTTTGCAAAGCATAAGTTCGGCCGGGTGATCTTCGAACAAGTTCTCAGCTTCCCGGTCTCTCTGAGGCTTTGCTTTGAGCTGAATAACATTTTTCTGAATGCCAATCTTATACCTATTAAACGTCAAATATGGTTAAACACCTCGCTGCCTAATAAAATCAATCACTCATTATTCATAAAAGAGCCTGAAAAGATAAGACCACCGATTATACCTAAAAGGATTAACAATACTTGCTCTCCCATACTAGTACTATGTTCGACACCTGATTTTAGAAACACAGTACTCAAGCCAATAAAAGCCTTACTTCCCGGCACTAGCATTATAATACCCGGAGTAAGAAATACCATTTTAGGAGAATTATTTATTTTGCTCCACAGCTTACTAAGTAGCACAACAATTATTGTACCCACAAAAATACTGATTAACAATCCTGTAAAAGCCATTAATATGGTAATGTAATAGCTGATAAATCCTGTAACGAGAGCCAGAAACACATCTTTTTTACGAACACGCATAACTACAACCAAACCCAATAAAAGGGCGAAAATAGCGATTGGATCCATCCATGTAGGAATATCATTTTTTAATGAATTAGGATTAATATCCCCTAAAAAGGGAAGCAAAGAAATTCCTAGAATCACACCAAAAAACTGTTTAAAAAGCGACACTATAGCATCTGCTAATTTAGCTGTTCCCGACACTAAACTCTTTGATGTAATTTCCTCGAGTGCTGTGGTAATAGCCAGTCCGGGAATAAGAATAATAATAGAAGCCAAAATAGTTAACGAAATATTTATTTCGGGGAAAGGGATAGAGAGCAAACCGGCACCAATGGTAACAACAAAAGCCGCCAACGCTTCGAGTGTGCTGCTAATATATTCCGATTTAGATGCTAAATACGTTAAAGCGTAAACAAAAATCCCTAAAAAGGCAGCAGCAATTGCCGAAGCCCAATTAGTATCTAATATCACGCTAAACGCACCGGCAGAAAAAATAAATGCACAAGCCTCACCAATATTACCAAGCATTTTTTTACACTTCTTAATATCATTTATTTCGATAGCAGCCTGTTTTTCATCAATAATACCGTCCAACACCTTATCAGTAATTTCTGAAACTTTTGATAGGGCACCAAGATTCAAATCGCCCGGAAGAACACTTTCGATATAATTATAAGTGTGATCATCCTCCAGATAAAACACATAATTAATCCAGGTTGGCGTATCCATAAATCCCCCTTTAATACCTTTTTTCTCAGCAATGCTAGTTAAATAATTCTGTATTTTATACGATGGCACACCATACATATGCAAGGCTTTACCAAGCAGAATAATAAATTTATATTGTTGTGGTATCTTCATGTTTAATTATTTTTCAGGTTTTATCATAATTGGATAAACCATTCGGCAAAAATAGAAATTATAAACAGATATCCGCAAGTCACGGCGTGACTTCTTAATAATCTGCATTTTGTAACAATAACTAATTACCTTTTTCAAATTTAGTCACACCGTGACTATCAACAGAAATAATAACATTAAATTTTTATTTTGTATGATTCAGCTTTCCTGCAATAAATCCTGTTGTCCAAGCGGCTTGAAAATTATATCCTCCTGTTATGGCGTCGATATCTAATACTTCGCCGGCAAAATAGAGATTTTTAACCGCTTTACTTTGCATTGTATTTTGCTCAACACTTTGTAAACTAACGCCACCACAAGTCACAAATTCGTCTCTAAATTTTGTATTTCCTTTTATTGAGTAAATATCATTAGTAAGCATATTTATCAATTTATTAAGACCTTTTTTTCCGAGTTCACTCCATTTTTTCTTTGGAGCAAGATCGTTTTTCTCCAACAAAAACATCCACAATCTGTCAGGTAAGTCGTATGGTCGGAAATTAGATAATATTTTATTTGCGTGATATTTAATAATCTGCGATATATTTTCTTTCACCAATTCAGCATTTGGTTCACCCACCCAATTTACCTGCATCTTAAAATCATAATTCATCTCGCTTAATATTCGTGCTCCAAAAGCTGATAATTTTAAAATTGCCGGACCACTCATTCCCCAGTGTGTTATCAATAACGGGCCTCCGGATTTTAGTTTTGTTCCTTGAATATTTACCAGAGCATTTTCCACAACTATCCCCATCAGTTGAGTAATAGATTCGTTGGGCATATTAAATGTGAATAATGAAGGGACAGGATTTTCTATTTTATGATGCAATATTTTCAACCATTCTAGTCCGAGTTTTTTAGGTGAGCCACCGGTTGTAACAATAACCCTGTCAAAGATTCTCGGTTTAAATTCTTCTTTCAAAAAACACAACTCTATTTGGTCATCAATTTGCTTAAGGGCTTTTACACCCATTCCTACCTCAATATCAATTGATAATCTTTCTGTTTCATCTAAAAAGCAATCAATAATACTTTGAGAATCTTGAGATGCCGGGAAGACACAATTATCATCCTGAATGACCAAAGGAACACCACGCGACTCGAACCACTCAAAAGCGTGTTTTGTATTAAAAATATTAAAGAGTTTTTTTAAAAACTTCCCTCCTCTTGGATAGGCTTTACATAGCTCGCTTATAGATCTACAACCGTTGGTAACATTACATCTTCCTCCACCTGATATTTTAACTTTAGATAAAAGTTTCTGCGATTTCTCAAAAATCACAACTTCTGCGTTGGGATAATTTTCTTTTACAGCAATTGCAGAGAAAAAACCTGCCGCACCACCGCCTATTACGGCTACTTTCATGGTCTTATTTTCAAAACTCATAATCTATCTATTGTTTCCGAATTGTTTTTATAAGATTTCATTGCATTTGCTGTCATACAAGAATGTACAGGTAGTATAAGAAGATAATCGCCAATTTTATAGTTCACGATTTCAGATTTTGGGACAGAAATAATACCATGATCTTGCGACAGACTCTTAACATACATATTTGGAATAAGATCTCCCCAACCGTCCTCACACTTCTCCACAACTTTTCCGAATATAGTAGCATAGGTTTTATCTTCTAACCTATCTTTTGAAAAGTGCACACCACCTCCATACACAACAATTTCATTTCTATCTGCATAAACAGCTACTATAGGACAAGCCATTGCGACAGCAATTTGATCTATTTTACAAGAACCTATTTGATATTGCATAAGATCGTAAAACACAAAATTACCGGGACGGATCTCATCTATTCCGGCAAAATCATCTGCAACACTACAACTAGGAGTATCACCTAACGACACTAAACAATCGGGAAACTCTTTTATATATTGTTTTTTTATCTCTCTTAATATTGCAACTGTTTTATTATGCACATTTAAAATTTCTGTTTTGTTTCTACAACCATAAATATGTCCGGCATGCGTTAAAAAACCTTTAAAATTCATATTTTTTGCAGTACGAATTACTTCAATAATATTATCGATTTTAGGTTTATCAGAAGGAGATATGCCTGTTCTATGATATCCTACATCAATTTTAATAAATACGCCTAATCTGTTTTTTAACTGCTGTTTTAAAAAGAGAGCTGCCTCAACAGATTCGACCAAAACATTAAGCGATATTTTATCTGCAAGCTTGTTTATAGTCTCTATTTCCAAAATATTCACAGGAAAAGCCACTGTAATATCGTCCCATTGCGCTGAAAAATACTCTGCCATCTCAAAAGAAGAGACAGTTATTTTACTCACTCCTACACTTTTAAACCACTGCCCAATTTCTAAAGACTGGTGTGTTTTAAAATGCGGACGAAAAGAGAGTTGATTCTTTTGTGCTTTTAAAAACATAGTTGCTATGTTTTTTTTACATTTCGACTTATCTATTAGTAGCGTAGGTTTTATTATCATTTTCTTACAATGATACGATATGATTTGTTTTAATACAATTGTGATTATCAGAATTACATTTTTTGCGATTTTAATTTACACCAAAAAATGATTGATAAAAATTGTTTCTTTTTACTTGGTCGAATGGAAATTGCCTTTATAATCATTGTCGTGTGTATTAAAGGTTTTAGTATGGCTCGTTTCATCCGTTTATAATTTGTTTGCCCTGATACCAAGACATTAAGATTTCTATTTAACATAATGTTTTCTTTGTCGATTTGTTTATTCATTCAATTTTTCATTCGCCATTCGTAATTCGTAATTAATTCAGTTTTTC
>JAYEOD010000124.1:0-4220 GCA_034722575.1 Bacteroidota bacterium
TTATTCGCCGATTAAAAATCATTCCATAGCCTTAGCTACGTAATTATTTTTAAACAAAGAATAAGAGAAAAAGAAACGATTTTTATCGATCATTTTAATATGTTTTTGGTATTACTGTAAGCCTTGATTTTTCCGTCCCTTTTTATCAAGAAAAAGGGGAAATATTTTTGAAAAAAACAAAGAAAATATCATGTTAAATAGAAATCTTAATGCCTTGATATCAGGGCAAACAAATTATAAACGGATGAAAAAAGTCGGCTCATAAAGAACCGACTGGCACGAGAGAGTGTCAACCCCTTGTTATGCTTAACGACACGTTACAAAGGTAATGCAATAACAATATAAAAATCAAGTTGATGGCAAAAAAAACGGAAAGCAGTTTCTCAACCTCAACCTCCTTGTTTTCAGAAGCGAAAGCGAAGGAGAAAACCTCAACCTCAGTCATTCAATCACACAATGTTTCAGAAAATCTATTCGCTCGCTTAGATGTAAAATGTAACATAATCTTAACAACCCCTTAATTCCTTTGTAATACCCTTGACGTTTTTTTGCATTGTAATAATAACGTAAAAAACTACAATGAAAAAACTGGTATCACTACTTACAATTATCTTGTTAACAGCTAACGTATATTCTCAAAAAAAGGAAGAAACGTTTAAAGCTTCAGGAAAGCCTTTTGCAAAGGTTTTTACAAATTACCATTCCACTTTTAGTGATGGGGGAAACCATAATGTATTTGAGATACAACGTGCTTATTTGGGATATGCCTATACGCTAAGTAAAAAGTTTTCGGGTAAAGTAAATATCGATGTTGGAAATCCGGGTGTTGGAAAACTTGATATGACTGCATATTTGAAAAATGCTTATGTGCAATATAATGACGGTCGTTTAACTACTAAATTCGGACTTATCGGGCTCTCTCAGTTTAAAATGCAAGAGAAACAGTGGGGTGGACGATATATTTACAAATCATTTCAGGATAAACATAAATTTGGTCATAGTGCCGACCTTGGTTTATTCGCTAGTTACAAACTTCACGATAAAATTAGTATAGACGCCACCATAGCAAATGGAGATGGATATAAATCTGTTGAAGCAGACAGTCTTTTTAAATATAGTGTCGGAGTAACTCTGCATCCTGTTAAAGGAGTGGATTTTAGAGCTTATTACGATGTTATGGGTAATGATGATGCTCAGCAAACATTATCTTTTTATCTCGGATATGGTGCTGATAATATGAAAATTGGTGCTGAATATAATCGACAATTAAATACAAAAATGACAGAAGACCAAGATAGAGCAGGTTTATCATTCTATGCCTCTTATAAGATGAAGAAAATAAGGTTGTTTGGACGATTTGATCAGTTGTCGTCAGTAGAGATTGGTAATGCTACTGATCCTTGGAATTATGGTAAAGATGGTAGTGGTATAATTGCCGGCTTTGAGTTTGTGCCGGTAAAAGGGGTTACAGTTGCTCCTAACTATCAACTTTGGACACCTGAAAATGGAAATCCGGTAGTTAATATGGTGTATATGAATTGTGAAATAAAATTTTAATGGATGTTGCGTAAGCAGCTGCAGGTAACAATACTTGCAGCTGCTTATCACCATCGAAATATATCTTTTTTTTAAAAACTAATTATAAAAATAAAAAATATGAAAAAGTTATTAATAGTATTATTCGCCTCTATTTTATTAGTGTCGTGTAATAGTGTCGATTCAGATAAAAAATCTGAACAAAACAGATCGAAATCTGTAAGTATTACGGCAGCAGGAGCTACATTTCCATTGCCTTTTTACAACCTCGCATTTAAAAATTACACTAAAAAAACAGGAATCTTACTTACTTATGGTGGTATAGGTTCCGGTGGTGGTATCAGAAGCTTAAAAGATAAAGTAGTAGATTTTGGTGCAACAGATGCTTTTTTAAACGATAAAAAAGAAGCTGCTATGCCGGCTGAAATTGTCCATATCCCTACATGTGTTGGAGCAGTTGTTATTGCTTACAATCTCCCTGAAGTGGGAAGCTTACGACTCTCTAATAAAAATCTTGAAGATATATTTATGGGAAAAATTACAAGATGGAATGATGTAGAATTAAAAAAATCTAATCCAAATACATCTCTTCCTGATATGGAGATTACAGTGGTGCACCGCTCAGACGGGAGTGGTACGACTTATATCTTTAGTGATTTTATGAGTAAAATAGGTGAGCATTGGAAGGAAAAAGTAGGAAGAGGTAAATCGTTGAAATGGCCTGTTGGACTGGGAGCAAAAGGTAATCCGGGAGTTGCGGGAACAATAAAACAGACTATTGGTGCAGTAGGATATATAGGCTCGGAATTTGCGTTTGCACAAAAAATTGCCTTTGCGCAGGTAGAGAATAGCGCAGGGAAATATGTTACGCCTAATCTGGAATCTATTAGTGCTGCAGCACAAGGCAACATACCGGCAGATACAAAAGTTATGCTAACAAATTCTTCCGATCCAAATTCATACCCTATCAGTGGTTTTACATGGATGATTCTTTACAAAGAGCAGAAATATGATAACAGATCAAAAGCTCAAGCAGAAGAAATGCTTAACTTTTTATCGTGGATTATTCAAAAAGATGCTCAGGCTATAGCACAGCAGGTTAATTATGCCCCGCTTTCCGAAAATGTAAAAGTAAAGGCAAAAGAAATTCTAAAAAGCGTGGTTTATGATGGTAAACCTTTATTGAAATAGTAATAGATAGTTGGTAGTCGCAGTTGATGATTTTAAAACTGTCGGCTGCCATTTGTGTCGATAATAATAACAATAATAAGTTAAAGCAGATGTTGAATAGCGAAAAAATAACAAAAATATTATTATTCCTTGCTTCATTGATTATTGTGTTGATAGCATCAGGAATGGTGCTCTCTTTAATGAATGGTGCTATTCCGGTTTTTAAGGAGTTTGGGATAAAGTTTATTTTTTCTGCCGAATGGAATCCTACCGAAGGAAGAGAGGAGTACGGCGCACTTCCTTTTATTGTCGGAACAGTAATTACTTCGGTTATTGCAATAGTAATTTGTTTTCCATTGGCTTTCTCAACATCGCTTTTTATTGGCGAATATTATCGCGGTACAAAATTAGCGATGTTTGTTGGTACTATGGTCGATATGCTAGCCGGTATTCCTTCTATAGTGTATGGGTTATGGGGCTTTTATGTTTTGCGACCATGGATTGTTGAGATGGGTTTTAGTTCGCAGGGATTTGGGATTTTTACTGCCGGATTGGTTCTGGCTATAATGATAATTCCTTATGCTACTTCTGTCTCTACTGAAATTATTGTTATGGTTTCTAACGATTTAAAAGAAGCAGCATATTCGTTGGGAGCAACTCGTAAAGATGTGATTTTAAATGTGATAATACCTAATGCACGTTCCGGGATTTTTACCAGTTATATACTTGCTTTTGGAAGAGCTCTTGGAGAAACTATGGCTGTTACTATGTTAATCGGTAATACAAATATTATACCTACAAGCATTTTCGACACGGGAAATACTATGGCAAGTGTTATTGCAAATCAATTTGGCGAAGCCGATGGGTTAAAGTTAAGTGCTTTAATTGCAATTGCTTTGTTGCTTTTTGTTATCACCGGAATTATAAATGGAGTGGGGAAATTATTAATCAAAAAATTATCATGACTACATTAATAGAAAATAATAGTATTACACCGAAAGGTATGAATGCACGTGTTTTTAAAGATAAGCTCTTTGCAGGGATTATTTTTATATTTTCTATTATCACCATCTCTCCAATTGTGCTTATTATTTATAAGTTGGTTGCTAAGGGCTACAAGCAAATTAATATTGCTTTTTTTACCGAAACAGCCCCAGATACTTATGAGGCTATGATTGCGCTTGGTAATAACGAGATATTACCCGGCGGAATATTAAATGGTATAACAGGTACTTTGTTGATGGTTGTATTAGCTGCTATTATTGCTATTCCTCTTGGAATACTTATAGGAGTGTTTTTGTACGAAAACAGTACAAAACGATACGCAAATATAGTAAGAGGTATTACAGATATTTTACAAGGAGTGCCTTCTATTGTTTTGGGGTTAATTGCGTATTTCTGGGTAGTAAAAAATATTACTGACGGATTTTCGGCTTTGGCAGGAAGTACGGCACTTGGTATTATGATGCTACCGCTTATTATCAGGTCAACTGAAGAGACATTAAAGATGATTC
>JAYEOD010000125.1:0-4216 GCA_034722575.1 Bacteroidota bacterium
GCAGAAAAACTACTGCATCGTTAATAATAACCCCCGATAGAGCGATCATTCCGAACATGCTAAGCAAAGAGACTGCTTTGCCTTCTATTCCATGTCCCCATATTGCTGCCATCCATGCTAATGGAATCATCATAAGAATAATAAGTGCTGAGCCCAATGATTTGAAATGAAGCATTAATATTAGTAGTATTATTATAAAAGCAATAGAAAAGTATTTCATCATTTGGTCGGAAGCGTCTTTGCTATCTTTCGATTGCCCTTGTGTGCTGTAGTCGACGTTTGGATATTTTGCCTGTAGTTCAGGTATAATATTTTTTTCGATATGCTCTAGTAACGGAGGAATGGCTTCCATAGGATTTTTAACTCCGGAAAAAATTCTTATCTCTCTGCTGCTATTATAATGTTTTATAGAAACAGGACTTCTCTCTACTTCAAAATCGGCTAGCTCCGAAAGAGGGAATTCTCCGGCTTGAGTTTTTATCTTCATCTTATCGAGTTGACCTACATTTAGTCTCCCCGATTTAGGGAAACGTACCCATACTCTAAGCTCATCTTTTCCTTTTTGAAGTCGTTGTGCCTGATCGCCAAAAAATCCTTGCCTTACTTGATTACTAATGCTTCCGTAATCAAGTCCGAGGAAATATGCTTTTGGTTTTAGGTTGAGACGTATCTCGCGTTTTCCCAGAGCGTTATTATCGCGAATGTTATTTAAAGGATCCATTTTTTCCATCTCTTTTACAAGATATTTTGATGCGTCTGAAACCTCTTCCAGATCATTGCCAAGTAAACTGATAGAGATAGGATCTCCAAAATGTTCTTTTCCGGCAATAGTAAGCTTTATTGCTTCCGGTATTTTGTCAATTTTCTTGTTTACTCTGTTTACAATATCATAGCTATTTATAGGTGCATCTTCCATGGCGTTAAGTAACACAAAGATATTTCCTGCATGCGAGCCAATCTCTTCGCCATTAAAAGCAGCTCCGGTAGAAACAAATGAATAGGCTATGTGATTAATAGTATCATTATATTCGGTTTTGATATCTTCGTTTACCTCCCAAATAGCGTCGTCAATAACTTTTAAATATTTAAGAGTAATTTTTTCTCCTGTTCCGGGTTTAAAAGCAATATCAGCATTAAATTGGTTGAAAGGAATAGAAGGAAAAAAGGTGGTGTCAATTAATCCGCCACGTATTAATCCGGCAGTTAATATCATAAAACCCAAAGGAATTGAAAGAGCAATCCAACGCCATTTTATTGCTTTGGTTAATATTTTGGAATATAGGGTATCTCTTAAATACATAAGTCCTTTGTCTAGTATTTTACGGATTTTTGTTCCTGTATTATCACGAACACTTCTGCGTAAAATCTTTTCGGAACCAATATGACTTGGAAGAACAAAAAATGCTTCGAAAAGTGAAAATACCAAACTGGCAATAACTACAAAAGCCATCTCCGACATCATTTCCACGCGTCCTTCCATAAATAACAGAGGTAAAAATGCTACTATTGTTGTTATTATAGACGTTACAACTGCAGGTAATACTTCCATGGTGCCATCAACAGCAGCTTTTCTCGCACTTTTTCCACTCTCGAAATGAGCATAGATATTTTCGGCAATAACAATACCGTCATCAACCAAAATACCTACAACTAAAATCATCCCGAAAAGGGACATCATATTTATTGTGGCTCCATACAGCGAAGTGATAAAAAACATCCCTAAAAATGATGACGGAATACCCCATGCTACCCATAACGAGAGTCGGAAACTTAAGAATAATCCAAGCATTATAAGCACCAAAACTAATCCAATGCCTCCGTTGTTGTATAGTAACGCTAGTCGTTCTTGTAAAATGTCAAGAAAATCGTATGTAACTTCTAAAGTTGCATTAGGGTGCGACAAGTTAAATTCTTTAGTGTATTTATTTACCCATTCGGATATGGCATCGAGATCTTCTTCGGGGATTTTTTGAATAGAAAATGAAATAGAGCGTTTGCCATTCATAAAAGAGTTACTGGGTACATCGGCAAACTGCAACTTTAAGTCTGCAACATCTTTTATACGGATAAAGCCTCCATTTGCGTTTGCACGAAGAACAATATTTCCTATCTCTTCCGGATCAACACTTCTGTTACGGGTTCGGATAAGAATCTCTTCATTCTCATTTCTGATTTGACCGCCGGAAATATCGCGATTGTTTAGTGCTATCTTACGTGATATATCATCAAAAGAGATGTTATATCTTGTCAAATCTTCTTGATTTATTTCTACAGAAATCTCTAATGCAGGATATCCGCCAACGTTAATCTGTGACATCACGCCGGAATTATAAAAATCGTATTCTATTTTATCGGCAAGTTTTTTTAACTCTAACAGATCCATATCGCCTGTCAGACCTAAAAACATTGCCGGAGTTATATTACGTATCTTAAAAACAATTGGTTGTTCTGCGTCAACAGGTAATGAGGTAATGCCATCTACAGCGTTTTTTACATCCATTAATGTTTCGTCAATGTTGTATTGTCCGGTAGTTTCGATGTTTACTTTGGTAAAGTTTTCGGATGATGTTGAAGTAACCTCTTTTAAACCAACAATGCTGCGTAATGCCTCTTCAATACGCATGGTAATACCCTCTTCCATCTGTTTTGGTGATGCTCCGGGATAATACACTTGCACTACAATAATACGTGAAGTGGTTTCGGGGAAGAAAGATTTTTTTATTGTTGTTAAACCAAATACCCCGGCCAAAATCAATATAAAGATTATTAGATTGGCATAGAAAGGAAATTTAACGAAAGTTGAAATTAATTTTCTCATAATATAGTAAAGGTTTTTTGTTCTATAAGATATTTACTTTTTCTCCTTCTTTAGCGTTAACTAATGGTTCGGTAACAATTAATAAACCTTGTTTTATGCCGGAAAACAGAACTGTTTTTTCGTTATATTTTTCAATGATAATAGTGTGTTTTTTAAGTTTGTTGTTTATAACAGTGTATATCTTGTTGTTGTCGGTAACGGCGTTGCGAGGTAATCCCATTACATTTTGTAATACATTTCCTTGAAATTCTCCTTTTAAATATTCTCCTTGAAAAATAGTGGCGTTGTTATTAATAACAGAAACAAAAATGCTTAGCGATTGAGTGGATTGATCTACGAAATTGCTTTTTCTGCATATTATTCCGTTGTATTTATATTTCTGATTATCGCTGTATAGGGTTACTTTATTGCCTATAGAAAGAAATTTTGCTTCCGCAGATTCTACAGGGATTTCAACTTCTAAATCGTCGGTGCGTATCATATTTGCCAAACGACTGCCCGGATTAGCTACTGAGCCAATTTGTAGTGTTACATCAGTAAAGGTGCCATCGAAAGGCGCTGTGATGACATATTTTTTTAACTGCTCTTCTTCACTTTTTATAGCATAATAATTACTTAAAATATTTCGTGATGATAAGAATACTTTAAGCTTAGAAGAATTAATGGAAGGTATTTCATCGAAATTCTCATTAATATCTAGATTATTAAAATAGGTATTCCATATTTTATACTCTTTAGGGAAATCAACTTTTAAGTCGGGAAGCATTCCTGCTAATAAATTCAGGAAGCTGCTTTTTCGCGATTTTAGTGAGTACTCAACATTTTTTTTAAAGATATGTACTAGCACATCTCCTTTTTTAAACGACATTCCTTTTTTTAATAATACATCTCCGGCAAGCATTTTTCCTTGCACTTCAGAAATTAATCCTACTTGTTGTGTTGAAATAACTCTACCCGAAGCAGAAACAAAAGTTGCTATGTCAGAATATTTTACTTTTTTAACATGAACGTTAAGCTCGGTATTTTTTATTGAGGCTTGTTTAGGTGCTTTTTTCATGTCGGTAAAAAAGCGCATTAATACTACAGAAACAGCTATAATCAAAGCAATTGAAATAATGACGGTGACTCTTCTTTTATTCATAATGGATGTTTTTTATTTTTCAACTATTTTTTTCTTGTCGGATGTTTTGATGTTATAATTTATTAGACACAATAGACTAATAAAACTTGCATAAAAATATATCTTAAATCGTTTTGGTGGATGTAAAATCGATAAACACAATGTATTTATCGGTGAATGGAGAATACGGCTTTGCAAGTTGGGTGTGGTCGAAATCCTTTTAAATCTGCGGGTAATCAATTAATTTGTTGATAGTAGCGGTGTTACTAAGTTTGAAA
>JAYEOD010000126.1:0-4209 GCA_034722575.1 Bacteroidota bacterium
ATTTAGTATTGTTAATTTTTTAGTTGTTGCCACCTAAAATAATTGGCATACCATTATCTGAATTACCAATAATAACAACTTTTGCATTTGGAGATTCTGCTAGTTTTAATGTAGCGTTAATCCCTTTTTCTTCTAGAATTTTTTGCGTTAAACTTTTGCTCACAATGTCGTTTGCTTTTGCTTTACCCATTGCTTCAATTCTTTGACGCTCGGCTTCTTTACTTGCTTTTTTTAGTTTAAATTCATACTCCAACGACAATTGCTCTTGTTTTAATTTACTTTCGATAGCATCTTTAATTGTTGCTGGTAAAATTATAGAACGAATTAAAATTTTGTCAGATCGAATGAATTTGGTATCCAGAATTTTTTTTGCTTCAACAAAAATTTCTGTTTGGATAACGTCTCTTTTTGTTGAGTAAATCTCTTCCGGAGTATAACGTCCGATAACGCTTCTTGCAGAAGCTCTTACACTAGGAATTACCACTCTGCGAATATAATCTTGTCCGATTTCCGCATGTAGATATCCCAATTTAGATTTTAAAGGACGGAACCAAGTTGAAATGTCAACTTTAATTTCCAAACCGTTTGATGACAAAACATTCATATCTTCAGAAATTTCTTGCTGACGAATTTCGTATTTTATCATATCATTCCAAGGAGCAATAAGATGAAATCCTTCTGTATATGTCACTTCTTTTTCAATACCACCGGCAAATGTTTGGAATTTCACTCCTGCGTGTCCGGCAGGTATGGTTACCGTCATTTTGCTACCAAAAGCGATTAAAAAGATTACCGCAATAATGATAATGGCAGTAGGAACCATTTTTTTCATGTTAATTTCTTCTTGAGCCATTTTTTCTTATTTTTTGTTTAAATACAAATATACTAAGAAATTAATGAATATCTAAAATTTAAATTTTATTCCTGCCATGAAATTTGTTCCGGCTTGTGGGAAGTAACCATCCATAGAGCCTTCAACACCGTTATAATAATATCTGTAAACCCATGCATTTGTTTCATACTCTTGGTTGAATAGGTTGTTTATTGATATGTTTACATCAACAGCTTTAAACCAACCAAATTTAAAAGTATAGTTAAAGCGTAGGTCGTTAACAAAGTATGCGTCTAGTTTACGCTCCTTATTAGAGGTGTTATCGATATGCTGGTCGCTAACGTATTTGCTTAAAAAGCTGATGTTAAGGTTTTTTATCGGTTCATACTTTATCTGACTACCGGCTACAGTATTTGGCGAAAAGGAGATGTCTGTGGTGCCAAGGTCTTTGCTTATTTGTTCGTAAGGAGCACTCCAGTTGTCAACATATTCTACAAAATTATTGATTTTGTTTCGGCTTAGCGAAATGTTTGCATCCCAAGTAAGGTTATCTAATATACGAGTTCCACCACTTATCTCAATTCCGGTTCTGTAACTATCATCAACATTCGACATGATGGCAGAGCCTACATTATTAATTTTTCCTGTTAATACCAGCTGATCGTTGTATTTCATGTAATATACATTAACAGAAAATTGTGCTTTTTGTGTTTGGAAAGTGTATCCTGCTTCATAATCGAATAGTTTTTCAGATACAGGGCTGTTTCCTTCGTCAGCATCTCTAAAGTTCGATCTGCTTGGTTCTCTGTTCGAAATAGCAAAAGAGATGTATGCTTTGTTGTGATCGTTAAATTTAGCAAATATCCCTGTTTTTGGATTGAAGAAATTAAAGGATTCAGAGATTGTTAAATCATTTAAGTCGTCGTGTGTTCCTTCAATATCGTAGTTTATATTTCGGTATTGAACATCACCGTAAAGGTTAAAAATAGAATTTAATTGGTAGTTAATTTTCCCGTAAATATTAAAATCTTTTTTTAAACCATTATTAAAATACCATTGATGATCTTTTTTAATTTGTGGTGCACATTGTGCCCAGATAATATTTCCGTAATGATCGCCATCGTAGTGGTTGTATGCACCGCCGATTATGGCATTTATTTTATCGTTCTTGTAGTTTAAAGAATATGTAGTACCATAGAAATCGTTTTTTAACCACTTGCGTTGAATTAAATTAGTAGAAAAAACCGTGTCGTTATTGATAATTGCAGGAGTTAACCCGTAATCTTCAAAGTCTCTTCCCTCTTTGTACTGCTCGTAAAAACCCTCGCCATGAGTATAGTGAAGAGCGGCATTAAAATTCAGGTTTTTCGATAGTTGATTAGAGTAAAGCAATTGATAGTGATCTTGTTGGTAATCATCAACTTCGTTTTTATAGGTATATGGATTGTATGTTCTGTTTGTAGATAGTGAGTCTTTTGGAATTCCATACCACGCTTGATATGTTCTCTCTTTTCCTGAAAAAATATTTAGTTTTAAGATGCTGTGCTCCCCGAAATATGATCCTGAAACAAAAAAGGACTTTAAATCGGAACTAGCGCGATCTACAAAACCATCGGAAGTAATTTTTGATAAACGTGCATCAAAAGCCCATTTTCCATCAATTAATCCGGTTCCCATTCTTACATTGTTTTTAAAAGTATTGAAAGAACCGTATGAGCTGCTTACTTCTGAATATGCTTCTGCATTTAGTGTTTGTGTTTGAATATTTATTGACGCACCAAATGCTGCAGCACCATTTGTTGATGTTCCTACACCTCTTTGAATTTGAATATTATCGACGCTGGAAGCAAAATCGGGAAGGTTTACAAAAAATACACCATTCGACTCGGGATCGTTGTACGGAATGCCGTTTATAGTTACGTTGATACGTGTAATGTCGGTACCACGAATTCTCATCGAAGTATATCCAACTCCGGCACCGGCATCTGACGAAACAACTACAGAAGGGGATAGTGACATGATGTATGGCATATCTTTTCCTATATTGGTTTCTTCTATCTGCTCTTTGTTGATATCCAAAAAAGTACCCGGAGAGTTCTCGCCCATCCTCGTCGATTTAATAATAATCTCTTCCTGCATAAGTGCACTTGGCTCAAGATTAAAAGTAAATCGGTTGCCATTTTCTAAAGTGATTTTTTGTTCAAGTGTTTCGTAACCTAAAAAAGAGACAATTACAGTGTGTTCTCCACTGTTTACATTGGTTAGGTTAAATTCTCCTTTTGTGTTTGTTACTGATGCTGAATAGCTTTTGAATAATCTGACGTGTGCTCCAACTAGCTTTTCGCCACTTTGGGAGTCTTGCACCGTTCCGGTGATTTTGTTTTGTGCTATCGAAAACAGCGGTAGCACCATTACCATTAAAAAAATTGTTGTGATTTGTTTCATTATTCTAAGTTTTTATTTTTTACTTAGAATGGGAAATAGGGAGAAAACCATTCGATTGTTAATAAAATTGCCCTCTCATATCCCTGCGTCGGCATTATCCGTATCAGGTTCTATGGGTGTGATCTCAGCTCGTAATTTAGAGCACCCCTATTTTGATGGCGCAAATATATGTTAAAATATATTACATTATAAAAAAAATTATACATTTGTGTAAAATGAAAATGGGTGTATAGTAAATTATAAAAGCATGACTATAATTATAATAAACGGTCCTAATTTGAATCTTTTGGGAAAACGAGAGAAATCGCATTACGGAGATATCTCTTTTGATGAGTATTTTGAGGGGCTTAAAAGTAGAAACAAGAGTGTTAATATTGAATATTTTCAGTCGAATGTGGAGGGAGAGATTATTAATAAATTACATGAAACAGGATTTGATTATGATGGGATTATATTAAATGCAGGAGGTTATACTCATACTTCTGTTGCTATTGGCGATGCTGTTAGGGCTATAGAGACTCCTGTTGTTGAAGTTCATATCAGTAATATTTTTTCGCGCGAGAAATATCGCCACGAATCATTTATTGCGCCTGCTGCTGCCGGAACTATTTCGGGTTTTGGAATAAATGCGTACGATTTGGCAATAGACTATATAGTTAATTTCTCGAAAAACGTTTAGTATCTAATTGTTTAAAAGAGGTTTTTCCTTTTATAAAATGTTCAAAAACTATATTTCCATAATATACAAGAGACACCTTTTTTGGTTTGATCTCTTTTCGCTTCTTGATAGTTTTAGGAATCATCCTGTAAAAGTCGAAATGGGCTTTTGCCACAGCCAGTAAGTCTTTTATACTTCCATCTATTGCAAATTTTAGTGCTGCAATTCCATCCATAATTAATCTCAGAAAAAGTATAGGAAGTACAATATTTGA
>JAYEOD010000127.1:0-4209 GCA_034722575.1 Bacteroidota bacterium
CAGCCATATGGGAATTGTAGAAAAAGTTAAGGATGCTATTTATATTATTCATGCCGCGCCAAAAGATGGAGTCAGCAAGGTTACTCTTAACAAATTTTTATCTCCCAACGACAGTATAAGCAGAGCAGTAAGCGTTTATCGTCTTAACGATTCATTAAAAAGCAGCATTACCACTGCCATAAAAAAAGCAAACACTTTAATCGGCAGCAAATACGACTACACTTACATTATGGAAAATAAAGGATATTACTGTTCAGAATTTATTTATGAAATATTTTCGGCAGACTCTATTTTTCAACTAAGCCCTATGACTTTTAAAAACCCTAACACTAATACTTTTATAGATGCGTGGGTAGAGCATTATAAAAAATTGGGCATACCTATCCCGGAAGGAAAACCGGGATGTAATCCTAACGGGATGGCTACCAACAAAAACTTAATTTATGTTGGCGAATTATAAGCTCTGTGCATCTATTTTATACTATCAATTATTCTGATAAGGTTTTTCGATAATCATAAATTTTCTTACCGCCATAAGCAGCACCAAGAGCTATAAGAATACCCAAGCCTCCACCAATAGGAGCACCGCCTCCGGTAGGCACATCTCCTCGAGTCCCATTATTAGGAGGAGGCGGAGGAGTAGTTCCTTGCGAAAAAGTTATTAAAGGAATAATTATCAACGACATTAATATTACCAACTGTTTTATTTTTATTTGCATAATACGAAAGGGTTTAGCGGTTAAAAATTACTTTCTCAGTTATTTTATATTTATCAGATATTATCTCTATTACAAAAATTCCTTTTGCCAAGATGGTTGTAGAAAACCTGTTCGCAGATGAAATATTTTTTTCATAAATCGGTTGTCCTAAAATATTATAAACAGAAAGTTGGTACGATTCCTGTTTATCCAATCCCGATACATGCAAAACATCTTTATACGAATAGATAGAAATATTTTCCGGCACCTGCTCTTCTATTCCAACACTTTTTTTAATATGTAACAAAAATCTGTTATTCCATTCACCATCCTCAATAGCAAAAGAATACGAGCCATTTTCGCTAAAATTTATCATCTTATTAAGGTAAGAATCCTCAAGAATAATTCTGTCGGCAGAAATATTTTCAACATGAAAAAGCGAAATAGTATATTCACTCACTTCATAAGAGTATAATCCTAAAGGAATAGCAAAGTCCTTATCGATATTTGGCAGCGCTTGAATTACAAATTGCTCATTATCAATAACACTATAAAACGACAAAGCATCATTCCCCTGCATTTTGTATGCATCAAGCATCCTATCGTATTTTTCTGTTGCATCATTTTGAAAAGAAAAAGCAATTTGATTCGAATTATTTTGGTCAGACACATTTAGCCAAATGCGCTGAATATCCTCCTCTTCTTTATAAAACTGATTATTATCGTGCACTCTCATATTATCCCTAAAATCAACATCGTCCGAAGACTCCACCTCAACAAAAAAGGCTTGTCCACTACCAATATTATTATCAGGAATACTACCACTTCCGGCAGCTGTATTTGTACTTTGCGTGATAGTGGCATAATCGTTATTATCGTAATTCCACAGATATACAGCACCGGTTATAGTTGACGAATTAGTACTGATAAAAACAGAGCCATTAATTGCCGAAGGATAAGGATTTCCAACCAAATTAAAACCTCCCGAAGCAGCTGTAACATCATAACTGACATTTCCGGTATTAAAATTGGAGCCTGAAAATGTTTTAATAACAGAACCTGTTCCGGCATATTGCACCGCATAACCAAGACCAGCCTCCAAAGGTGTTGCAGCAGGCTCGCCATCATTCAAATCTTCCCAAATATTATCTGTCGTGTTAAATCCAAAAAAATCATCATCGCTATTATTCTCACTTTGTAATACCGAGTATGTTGCATCGCTTACTGATGATGAGACATAGTGATATTTTCCTTGTGTCATATAGCGCTCAACACTTACAGAACCTTTAATCGTCAAATTCCCATTATCAATCAGAGAACCTGTATTTGCAGCAGTCGATTCTATTAACATATCCATAATTGTATATGGAGCTGTTAATGTAGGGTAATTGACTGCTGACACCGGTATTACTACATGATTCAACTTATTTGGAATCACATCGCCTTTCCAATTTTCTGCTACTCCCCAGTCGTTATCAACACTACCATCCCAAATAATAACATGACTACCCGGCGATGCATCGGATAGAGTAGTAATAGTAGCATTTTGCCAGTTACTACTATTAAAAGTTGTAGAACCTGTTTTTACAGATAGTCTTCTTATTGATGATTTATCCGCAAAATCACCATGATTAGAAGCATCATCAATAATTGCTTTAGCAGCATTCAACAATTTTGCTCCATCACCTCCAGCATTACTTGTTCCATTCCAACTAGTATTATCACCACTCCAATCTACATCAGCAAAATCAGGAGTAAAAGCGGTGTTTTCGTCATCGCCACAAGTTTTTGCTTCTCCAGCAGCAATAGTACCGGACAGCGTCCAAGTATGTATATCATTACCATTGCCCACAGCCACTACACTCCAGCCTGTTAAATCTACAAAAGAGTCTCCTGCATTGTAAATTTCAATATATCTATTTGGTCTAAAATCTTCTTTTGGATCAGCTAATTCGGAGACAAAAACACTACCGGTTCCGGATGTGGGACTTGTTGTAGAACCGGTAGTTGGCACCTCACCATTAGTTTTATAATCAATTTCGGAATTTTGATTTGTATAAGGAAAAATCTTAAAATAATAAGTCGCTCCGCTTGTTAAACCACTCCATTGGTATGATGAATTTGCAGAAGCTATATTTTTTGCTCCACTATTATCTCCTATTGTCGCATTGTCAGCAACAACATTTCCATCAGTGGGATTTGTAATATTATCGGCAGTACTTGCTTTTATAAGATACCCTTCGGCAGGTTGCAAGCCATCAATTTCAATCCACGACAGCTCTATTGTGTCATAATTATTTGCGGTAGCCGAAAACTCAGCTACATGGCTCGAAGGCTCAGGACTGGCAGGCGCTTCACAGACAGAGAGATTATCAATAGCAAAATCCTCTTCACCACTATCTGCTGCTGCCGTAAAACGAAGAGAGATATTAGAACCTGACACAGTAATATTTTTTGCAAAAGTTTGGAATGTACTTGTTAGCTGTACTCCTTCGCCAATACCATCAAAATCTGTATCCTCAAGAAAATATGTATTATGTGTAGTTCCATCATTTTCAAAAGCAATTACTTTAATCCAGTCACCATCATCAATTTTGTATTCCAATAAAAGATAATCAGAGCCATCAATCTTTTCTGTTGCCACAGAAGCAAAATCACAAGAGATTTGCAAGTCAGCACAGCCTGAAATATTTATATTAGTCCAGGTTAATTGCGAAGGACTTTCGCTTCCTACCCACCCGCCATCATCAATATCCTGTCCGGCAAAAAAATTGCCTTCACTTCCAATATAAGATATATTAATACCAGAACTATCGGTTGTCATAAAATAGTCGTGCGTACCATCTTCACCCTCTCCTCCAAGCGTAACAGTATAAGTTGGTGTAGTAAAATTTTCTGTCCAAGGAATTGTTTGGTTCCATCCTGTTAAAGAAAACAAGAGAAACAAGGGGAGCAACACAGTGCATTTTAATTTCATAGATATTAGTATTTGGGTTAGTAAGCACTTTGATAGAATCGATATATTTTACAGATCAAAAAAAATCTGCAAAACACAACAACAACAATACAAAGCAAACATTAACAAGTCGTTAGTGAGCGACTTACCACAAATATAACATCAATTTATTACAAAATCAATATAAAAACTTAAGGCATGCAAAAAAATCAGCAAAAAAAAAATACTTTAATTAAATTTCTGAACCTTATCAACACCTTTTATTTTGAGTAATTCATGAATTAAAACCTCTAAAGCTTTATCATCTTTTACAAAGACTTTTACATCGCCAATAAAGTCATTTTTTAAAGAGTGAAACGAAATTCCCTGCAAATTCACTCTTTGGTTACTTAACACAACTTCGGTAACCTCTTTTACCAGCCCCAATTTATCATAACCTATAATATGCAATTCAGAAAGATAAGAAGTTTCTTCTTCACCGCTATACCAAAGAGCTTCGATAACACGATATGGATATTTTTTACGCAACTGTTTAGCGTTAGGACAAGAGGTTCT